>NZ_JBHHJV010000019.1:0-65896 GCF_042136355.1 Peribacillus sp. Hz7 | reverse complement strand
CAAATGTAGTAAGTTTGGTCACTTTCTATCATAAGAGAGGTTTATAGAATTGGAAATTAGGTGGCTCATTTTTTATGTGATCAAATCGTGTAAAAGTGGCTCAAATCTAACTTATCAAACACATCTTCTTTTGGGAACTTCAATGGATATGAAGTATTAGCGTATATTCCAGAAAAAATAAGTTGGGTATTTCGACTTTATCCAATAACTGAACATCAAGAAAATATTTGGACTGGAAAATTGGACGAGGTTTCACCTATTTTAAGACCAACCCGTATTAAAGTTCGTGCATTTAATACATTAACAAACAAATCGGGTCCTGTTGTGCTTGAAAATAAGGTTAAAACTTGTTTAAAGTAATTAATTTTGTTGGGATAACTGGTGCTTTGCTGGAATAATGAGCAAAGCTTTTTTCTTTTTAAAGTAAAGGGGCAATTTATTTTAAGAAGGAAGTCCGATAGATTATAAAAAATATTGGTTTTAAAAGGAAGGCTCTGTTAATTAATTCTGTTGATATTTGAATATAGCGAACGAATGTTCTATAATGTAAGAAAAGGACGAAATTGAGTTGGTTTCAATGCTTAGATATTATCAAACATCGCAATGACGATACAACAGTACGTAAGATGATTGTTGATAGTTGCTTATTTTCTACTAAGACAACATATGTAGGGCTAAGAAAGCTAAGTTACGTCAATGAAATATTGAGGAGAAATAGAATGCGAGAGAAAAAAGTTCGTGGTATTAAACGAAAAGCTAAAAATATGACTAAACGAATTGAAGAAAACACTACGGAGTTTCCAATGGAGTTCTATAATGATTATTGGCATATGCACCTACCAGTTGCTCAAGATTTTATAAATTCCAATAAGACACCTAATAAAGTTAAACGACTTTGCATTCAAACACTATTGGAAAGAGCTGACCATTTAATTCGAATGAAGCCAAATGATAAAGAAAATTATCGAGTGGTAGTTGCAATTGATTTACTTGATTTGTGGGATTCTCAAATTATCGTATTTAAAGGGGACTCCCATTTTAAAAATTTTTTTAATAGAAATGACGAATATCAAAAATGGCTTCATCTTTCGGATGAAAGAAGTATTCGAATAGAGTGGGGATTAACCGTTCCAAATGATATGAAAATTTTAGGATTTAAAGAATTGATTATTGATGAAGATGGATACAGTTATGAAGGGGAAATTTGGTTTATAGGTGAATTAAAATAAACCAAGGGGACATTTATATTGATGTGACCCTTTTCTTTACTCAAAAAAATAACATTATAATGTAACAGAGCAAAACGAAAAGTTAGATAAATTAAAGAACGTAACAAATACAATAAAATAACACATTTTCGGGAGGATATTATGACTTTTGAAGAACTAGCCAAAAATAAACCAACAGTAGGATGGAAACAAAGAATAGATGAAGATGATGAGCTTTTGACAGACGAAAATATTAATGCAACTAATGAGGTTCTTGATTCTTACATCAATAACTTAAAAAAAATTGGAGATAAGCCGACAGAGGAAGACATACTAGAATGTGTTAAAGAAGTGGTCATTAGATTAAATGAATTAAATGACCAATACGATTATTTTATTGAAACAATGGAGAGAGAAGAATTATATGAGTTTATCACTGAAGCAGCACGTATAGTGGGCTTAGAATCCGAAGAAGACATAACTGAGGAATGGAGAGAATGGTAAAAGAAACAGTATTTTTTGTTTCGAAAGGGTGCAAGAGTTGAAGGTCAAGTCTGTCAACATACCAGCAAATATTCATTTTTAATATCAAAGGGGATGGAAACGTTCATCCAAGAACCATTTATGTATTTAGCCAATAAATTATCATGTCCTCATAAATCTCCTCATATATTTACATAAGTAAATTTATGGGGAGATGTTTTATGGAAATATACAATCTTCATCAGACTTTAAACATTCTTAAAGAATATTACATTACTGATTCTGTTCAAATGGTCTCACGTTGGATTCGGGAGGGGAAAATTAAAGCAACACGGTCGGAAAATCGAAAAGATGGTTGGAAAATTCATCATGAGGATTTATTTGAGTTTATCGAGGAGCAAAGACCAGGATTGCCAGAAATTATGGCTGTTCATGAATGGTATGTTGATAATGCATTTCGAATGGATTCTGAACCGTCAGTTAAAGAAATACCAGGTGAATTGCGAAGCCAATACGAACTAGAAAAACAACAATTGGAAGATCAAATCATGGATATGACGAATCAACTGCTAAGTGCTAACCAAAGTATTTGTGATTTAATAACCGAAGCCGATAAAATCAAGGAAGGATACGGATTTCTAGAGGAGTTATGTGAGGAGTTATATAAGCAGGTAGAAGAAATGCGTAAGGAATTGATTATACAATTACCTGAAGAGAAACAGAATGTAGCATCATTAGAAAAAGAGCAAGTTTTTTCAATAACCGAAAAAGTAAATAGGAAAAGTTCGAAAAAAACTTTCTCTTATCAAGATTTTAGATTGTTATTCCAAGAGTTAAGCAACGAATGTAGTAGTGAAGTAGCGGATTCTTTAAGGGGAAATGAAGAAATTCCAAAAGAGATTTACTCCATATTTTTCAATGAAACAGAGCAACTTGAAGATAGTATAATTGATGGTGAAGAATATCGATGTCCAATAACCAACAAACCATATAAAAATTTAAAATCTATGCTTAAAAATGCAATTAGAGCGAAGCTTAATGAAATCGTAGTTAAAATTAAAGAGGAAGAGGAGATGGAGACTAGTCATTCAAGCTAGTCTTTTTTCTTATGTGAAATTACGAAAGTAAAAGGATATAAATAAATTTACTTGAATATTTTTATCGGTTTTTCATTACTTAAGTAATATTACTAACTAGAACCTATTAATTTATCTGTATTATTTATGGAAATTATTTTATGTAGTTTTTGGCAGTATGTTTATTAATCATGTTAAATCATTTCTCAATGGAAAACTGTATAAACGTTTATACGTAATTATCAAGCAGTGCTTATTGGATTAACGGGGATAGTTGAATAAGGACAATCCACTATTATAATTAATAATTAAGGTAGTATCTATTACATAGGGGGATTCAAAATGGCTAAGGAAATGTCCAGAAATACAGTATCAATTGGAGATATTTTTGCTGTAAGTTTACCAGATGGTAATTACGGGGCAATAAGAGTTGCTGATGAGATAGACAATTCTTATCTTGTTATCACAACACCATATATTGGAACAGACATACCATCTATTGAAAATGAACTTTTAGGTGAAATTCTTCTCCAGAATCGCTTTTTTTACAATAATGATAAGGCATTGGTTTGGGTCGAAGGAAAGGTACCTAAAGAGGTTGTTTACATTGGGAATATTCCTTTATCGGGTAAAATTATTTGTAGCTCATTCCGTGGGAAATGGGACAATTCTGTTGGGATAGAAGTTTTTTTAGAGTGGCGATGGGAATATGATAGGGAAAACTTTGAGAAAGAAATTCAAGAAGAAGAAAAAAGAATTAATGAAGAATATAAGAAATCACAAAAACCTAAGAAAATGATGAAGGATGAAACCTTTTGGTCAATTATTTCTCTACTTAATTTTAATGACAAAAACGATGAAGAAGAAATATTAGAACCTGCTGTTCACACATTGGCAAAAATGAGTGTAAAGGATATAAAAGAATTTGAAGAAGCCCTATCGTACAAGCTCTATTTATTAGATACAAAAGAACACGCCAAAAACATAGGTGAATATTCATATGACGAAGAAACTCAAGACTATTTTTCTGCCGATTTATTCTTGTATTTTAGATGTTCAGTGATTGCTGAGGGAAAAGAATGTTTTGAACTAACTATTAAAAATCCCCGAAATATGACAAAAGATAATTCGTTTGAACCATTACTGTCTTTAGCATCCGAAGCATATACAAGAAGAACTGGAAAAGAGTTTGAATATATCACAGGTTGTGATTATGAATCGTTCTCAAATGTTGAAGGTTGGAATTAATTTCAACGTATTAAACATATTTCTTACTCAACTAACGGAGTGCGAGTGTTCAATAAGAACAGTAGCTTCTTGCACTAACGTCGCAGGATAGTGTGGAAAGAAGCAAAGAAATCTAATATGATAAAATTGAGCGAAAAGGCTTTAGGGTGGTGCTTTATATGGGGTTTGATGTGGTCTTATACAGTCGTGAAGGTCGTAAACTTGGAATAATCGAATTAACAGAACATCTCCATAATGAAATATTTGATTCAAGGAAAATGTGGCGAAGTTATTCGGAACTTAGAAGATTAAGCGATTATTATCTTACTGATGAAATTTTTTCAGGAGAAAGGTTATCGAATCTAATTTCAGACCTTAATCATTACAATTTATTTATTTCAGTCAATAAACTGAACAAATACGAGGAATTTATTAAACAAATTTCTAGGTCAGATATAGGTAAAGTCCATATTGCTGGTGATTAGTAAACATCACATCCTTATTCAACTAAAGCATGTTTAAGATCTAGCTGCTATCGAAGGCAGCTTTTCTTATTGTGTTAACGAAGCAGTTAGTTCAAGAAGAAATTTCTATTATGTTGGAGAAGTTAATTGTAAAAGTATGCATGAAAGTGGGTTAATGATGATAAAAGAAATGGATATTCGATGTCATTTATACGGTGAAAGTTTTTCCCCAATGAAGATTGAAAAATCTACTGGAATTACTCTTGAAAACAAAATTGAAGTAGGAGATATAGTATCCAAAGGAAGATGTAAAGGAGAGCTTTCTTCTTATGGTAATGGTGAATTATGCCCACAAGATGAATATAAAAATTCGGAAGATTACGGACTGCTTTGGATAGTAGAAACTCTACAAAAATATATAGATGTTTTTCGTAGTTATGGAGCCAAAGATATTGATTTAGTAATTGGTGTGTTTTATGAAGGACAGTGCAATTTTGTATTGGAACCAAAAGCTATTAAGGTAATCGGTGAATTAGGTATTCCCTTACAAGTAAGTTGTTATGAAAGTTATTAAGTCTTATTCAAGTAATGGACAGTATAGTTTAACAGGAACAGGTCGCTTTTAAACCAACTAAAAATTAAAGCAATGGAGTAAAAAATATGAGTGAAATTTTAAAGAAACGAAAAGTGTTTAAATATAATCAAGATGATATTTTGGAAATTTTAATGGAATATCTTGCTGAAGAAAATGGTTTCAATACTTTTCAATCAAAAGCAATGTTGGCAGGTAATGTAGATGAAGGTATAAGGTTGATAGCCGTTATTGGTGATTTAGAAGACGATGATATATGTAAGTTGGACTTGGACAAAGTGGATAAAGAAAATGATTTCAATGGTACTCATTCAAATTTAGATGAAAATTTTTATTTTAAAGATAATAAAAAGCAATAATCTTATTGCATTAACGGAGTGCTTTACTTTAACAGTAGTGAAGCCTTTTCTTCTTCAAGTAACTGGAAGTTGAAGAAGGATTCAAATGGAAAAAATGCGGTTTTTTAGGGTAAACTTTAAATGAAACATCTAGAACTTGAGGGGAGTATAGAACTTGGAAGATGTATTGAAAAAATTAAGTGAAGAACAAGATGCTTATAAATTATCCATGCTCCTTGAAAAAATTGCACAAGGAGCAATAAAAATTGAAGATTGTTCTCCAATCATTAAATTCATTAACCATAGGCGTCCAGCAGTCAGACAGTCAGCAATTAAAGCATTAAGAGCGTGTAGAAGTCCTGTTGCAGAAGATACTCTCATAAAAGTGATAACTGAATCGCAAGATGAGTATGACCTTACCTATGCTAATTCCGAATTATCTAGAATTGGTACAAATAAAGCCGTTCCTCACCTCATTAATTTACTTAGCTATCCAAAAGGAGACGTTAAATGTTCGGCTTTATAGGCGCTAAAGGAAATAGGGGACATTTCTTTACTTCCGACTTTTTTAGAGGCATTACAAGACCGTTCAGCTAATGTTAAAGGCTATGCCATGTTAGGTATCGCTAGACATGGGAATGAAACTGCCATTAAACCTGTTATCGAACGTATAAAAACTATGCTAAAAAGAAAAAGGACTATCGAAAGTGATGATCTAATATTGGCATTAGGGTTTCTTATTCGTTTTGAAGAAGACTATGAGGAAATTCATGAGCTATTTGATTGGATAAAATTGTTCAACGGGTGCGATGCTTCAATAACGAAGTGTCGTTTTTTCTTATTCAAGTAACAAAGCAATTTAGTTTAATAAAGGGTAACGAATTGTGAAGAATAAGGAGTAAAAGTAAATATGAGGTGAGTCTTGATGGTCAAGCTATACTTAATCTTATTAGGATTTTTATTATTTACCTTTACTCCTATTCAAGTTATTAAAGCAGAATCGGTTTCAAAAGTAGAGCAAGAAATGTATGTCACAACAGAGGATATTATTGCTGATATTGTGTTTCCCACTATTGATAAAAAAGTTCAAAAGGAATATGGACATAATTTGAATTGGCAATGGGTAAGAATTATTGGTATAAATTACAATGACAATCATTCTTATGATGTTACTGTGACAATTCAAGTCTCTTCTGGACGTAATAAACCATTGGATCATGTAGAGGACTTAGTTAAAGTAAGAATAGCTCCATCTTGTGATAGTGAAAAACTTAATAAGCAGTTATGTAAGCATGATTTCAATATAAAAATATTAGAATACAAACATTTGTCTTCATAAGAATTACTACCTTTACTCAACAACGGGTGTTTATGTTTAAGATCTAGCTGCTATTGAAGGCGGCTTTTCTTATTGTGCTAACGGGGCAAGATAGTGAAATAAGGGTTTTATCATTAGGAGGTTTGTGTATGCTAATTCTACGTTCAGGAATTACAGGTTTTCTACCAGCACCATCGGTTAAAGAGAATAAATTCAAACAAATATGTTATTCTCTGTTTGGTTCAAAAGTATTGGACTTTATTGGAGCAGAAGCAGGAAAGAATTTTTATGAGTGTATAATTAAAGTTAAAGATAAAAGAATTCATATTTTGCTTAATGGTCAGTATCCTTTTATGGCTTTTACATCAACTCGTGAAGTGTATGTGAAATATTTTCCTTTTATTGATGAACCTGAACTATCTAAATTATTTAAACCATATTATAAAATACTACATCCTAATCAGTTGAATGAATCTTTAAGATATACTCAAAAAGGTGAAAAGATTATCGTTAAAACCGAAAACAATTTACACCAAGATGAACTGGAACAGCTTGTCTATTGGGAACCGAAAACAGTAGGAGATGTGGTATTTAATTATTGGGATTAATTTTCACTAACGGGTACTTATGTTTAAGATTTAGTTGCTATCGAAGGCAGCTTTTCTTATTGTACGAACGGGGATAGTTCAACAAGAAAATTAATGATAACAGGGCGATTTTCCCACTATTAGCAGTCACAACAATTGAATTAATATAATAATGACATAAAAATTTTATTGAAAGGAAATCTCCTTAAATGAAAGGTTTCACCATAAAAAAAGTACATATAAAGCAATTTTTGTCTTTTTATTTATTATTCTTGCTTTATACAATGATTAGTGAAATTTGGTTAGCAGTATTATATACACACGAAAATTGGATAAACGTAATTGGAATTATTACAGTTGCTATCCTTCTGGTTTCACTCTATACATACATAAACACAAGATTATCACTTGGTATATGGAAATATATTTTTTATATTCCGTTTTTTCCTGTCATGATTGGAACGATGTTGTTTCAGCCGATTGTATTCAGTATTTTCCCCAATCCTTATAAAACAGACGACTTAGGGGTAGGAATTCTTATGATGATGATTGCTTTTCCCCACTGGATTGCCATGATGCTTTCTTTTTTGTTGGCTCATATAATAAAAATGCGAAGAAAAGAAGGGTGAATTTCTTTCTTGTGTAAGTAACTAGTAACCACTTGTGAAGTAATGTACTTAAAATGACGGAGTGCGATGCTTCAATAACGAAGGATTGCTTTTTCTTATTGAAGTAACGTCGCAGGTTAGTGGAAGAAGGAATTAGTTAGTAGAGGAAGCAATGTTATAATGAACAAAGTATATATGTGGAGTGAGAAAATTTGAAACCAAATTATAATTACTTAGGATTCTCAAGCATTATGGGACCTAAATTAAGAAAGTTAGTAGAACAACAACTATGCGATGACCTAAAAGTGTATGGAATAATGGGAAATAAGTTTAAATTCGATTGGTCTGAGAGTTGTATAGAAGGACACGATACAGCTTATTTAGATGGGGAAGTGGAAAACTTCTCAGGAATTAATATTTTCAATGAAAAAGATGAACATATTGCAGAGGGTTGGATGGAGTTTATTCACGAACCAACATATAACTTTTTTATTGCATATTGGGAATTCCTTAGATTTTTTGATTTAGGAAAAGAAATAAATATTAAAGATAAAGTTGGAATCCCTCTTCATATTTTTAACGAAATTCCTGAAAATGTTCGCTTTAAATATAAAACTGAGATATTAAAACAATAACTTCTTCGACTAACGGAGTGCTTTAACACAATAAGGAATAAAAATAAAGAGCCTGAAATATCCAAGTTTTTATACACTACTTGCGTATTTTGGCTCTTTTTACATTCGTAAAAGATCCTGCCATTAATAGCATTTTTAAAAAATTTCCAAATACACACTTTATGTATTATCACAAATAAAAATAGTATATAGTTATTTGTTTTTATGTAAAATTGTTCAGTTTTGCTCATTTAACTAGCATAAATAGGTTATTGTTATAATAATTCCCAGTATAGAACCGAATAAATGGGGTTATGTGTTAAGTTTTACTGTGGAGATTAGGAGCTCTGATTTAAAGGGGGCGAAAAATGAGAAATGTGATTTATATATTCATTACTTTCTTCATTTGGATATTATCAGGAACTTTTTTATTCATTCATAGTAACGGGATGCTGAATGTTAGTCCTTGGGGAATGCACAATTTTGTAAATATAACGATACAAATAGTAGTTATTTTTTTACCGATTGTTGGGCTGTTTTTATCAATTCTCATTAAGCACAGAATCATAAAATATGCAATGATTTTGGGATGCTTAATAAACATTTATTATCTGTCTGTTCCATTTTGCTTTGCTTGGTTACATTACTTTAAAGTCATTTAAATACATCTGTATAACAAGTAGAAGAAAAATAAAAAATAAGTAAAGAAAAATAAAAAATAAGTAAAGAAAAATAAAAAATAAGTAAAGAAAAATAAAATAAAGTAATATAACAAAAGAGTCTTGAAAAGCTCAAGACTCTTTTGTTATGGAGCAATTCTTAAATCATGAATAAGGAAATCCTTTTTCTTTATGCAATTTGGAGTGTAAAGGAATTCAGGTAGAGCTTGTTCTTGTAACTGTTTCTTGAATGCTCCCTTATTGAAAGCGATAGCTTCTTTCTTATGAATGGTAAACTTTAGATGCTCATTATTTTTACCGAATGTTTGATGGTGCCTAATAGCAATCGGGGAGCAGTAAAATAACGGTTTGGGAAATGCCATTCCAAAAGGTTCTAATGCTGATAAGTCATCAAATAGATGATTTGAGAATAGGTGAAAAGGGATATTACCAATAAAATTAATTTTTGGTTGTAATGGTTCTTCTTCCAGTGCTGCCTGTTGAATAGCAAGTCGAAAGTGATCGAAGTCGCGTAAATCCATTGAAAGTCCTGCGGCAGCCTGATGACCGCCGAATTTATTAAGGTATTGCGAGCATTTGTTAATAACATTGATGATGGAAAAATCTGTTCCATTTAAACTTCTGGCTGAACCTGTACCATGTTGAGAAATGACAATGGCTGGTTTTTTAAATCGATTCGTAATCCTAGCTGCGATAATGCCGATTATTCCATTATCAAATTCATCACAGACCACGATTACTTTTTGTTTATACCATTCGTTTTCTATGATTTTCTTTTCAATCTGACTAAATTGATGTTTCGTCATTTCTTTCCGCCTTTTATTAAGATTAATTAAGTAATGAAGTTCCTGATCTGTGGTAGAAGGGTTCATCAGTATTCTTACTGCTTTATTTGGATCATCAATCCGTCCACATGAGTTTAAAATAGGTCCAATTTGAAAGCCAATGGTAGAGCTATCAACATGGTTAATCTTCAACAGCTTAAATAACTTTCGTAAAGTAGGTTGCGGATTATTATTCATTATGCG
The DNA here is from genome assembly GCF_042136355.1 of Peribacillus sp. Hz7. Lineage (NCBI taxonomy): Bacteria > Bacillati > Bacillota > Bacilli > Caryophanales > Bacillaceae > Peribacillus > Peribacillus sp. Hz7. The sequence continues at coordinate 55,673 of NZ_JBHHJV010000019.1, read as the reverse complement.
CAGTCCCAACCAGCAAATTATGCGGTTCTCGCCTTCAAGCGGCATTAAGTCAGCAATAGTTCCAAGTGTTGCAAGTTCTAAAAATAAAGGTCCGTATTTTTGCCAACTAATTTTACCAGCTATAAATAAAGCTTGTACTACTTTTAGAGCGACACCTGCTCCAGCCAAACCTGTGAACGGATAAGTGTTGTCCAATCTTTTTGGATTAATAAAAGCGTGACAATCAGGATGTTTACCGAGAATGTCATGATGATCCGTTACGATAACATCGATGCCTCTTCTTTTTGCAATCTCCATTGCAGGATGGGCACTGGAGCCGTTATCAACGGTAATAATGAGAGAAATATCATCTGCAAGCTGTTCAATTGCCATAGGAGACAGTCCGTATCCTTCACTGCGGATTGGTAAACGATAATCTACATTTGCCTTTAACATTCTCAACGCTTTATACAATATTGACGTAGCTGTAATACCATCGCAATCGTAATCGCCAAAAATTAATATTTTTTCGTTATTCTTAATCGCTTGAATGATACGGACAATCGCCTCCTTCATTTCATTTAATAAAAAAGGATTGTGCATTTCATCAAGACAAGGATATAAAAAATTAGAAAGTGATTCTTCATTTTTTATATTGTGAACAAATAAATGGTGCATAAGAATTGGCTCAATATTAAAACAGCGTGCTAAATAAGTGATTAATGGTTTCTGCGGATGCATGTTTAATGGTATGTCGTAAGGTGTCCATTCCGTCATTGAATAAAAGCCTTCCCTTCATTTTTTTGATTGTAGAACCACACATATTGTTTTGCCTGAAAAACATCTAAATCATGAAAATGATTTGTCGGAATACTGTTTGTTTCATAATATGTTTGATAAAAATGAACAAGGTAATCTAATGGATGATTTTTTATTAAATATTTTCTATAAATGGCAAAAGGCATGGGGAAAGCATTATTAAATTTAATGTTTCCAGCCGTTAAAAAGTAATAAAATTCAAAAGGTACGTCCCAATCAAGTGAGCTTATGTCTTCTTGATAAAATACAATGCCCTCTGCCTTATTTCGAATTAGCGTGGACTTCAGATGAAGAAGGCTATTGTAACTACTAGATTCAAGCATTGTTTGCAAAGAAACAGCATACATTTTCGACAACTCCATTAACGAATATCTAACACGATTTCCAGTTCCTTTTCACTTAACAAAATAACTTTTTCGACAACGGTTTTAATTAATGATTTTGCTTCGGGGACAGGTAAAACTTCAATCGCATCAATAATATTTTTAATTTTTTTCTCCACTAATTTTTGTAATTGTTGCATGTCAACCTGTGGAGTTTGGTCCTGATTATTGCTTTCTTCAATGAATTTCTCCAATCGCTTTTTTTCTTCGGTCAAATCTTCTAACTCAATGAGTCCTGCTGTGTAAGCTTCTACTTTTCTTTTGTAACGATTCTTAGCAGATCGTACTTTTTGTTCCATTGTATTTGAATCTTCTTCCATACTTTTTTGAATTAGACGGGGAATCATATCTGATTGAATCGAATTTGAAAGTTGGAGAAGTCCTTTTTTAAACCAAGATTCTACATCTTTGGCTTTGTATTGTTTACTAGTACAAGTGCCTTTGTTTTTGTTTGCTGAACAGCGATAAACACGGTAACGATTTTTTACTGAACCAGACCATCCAATGCTCATTCCTGAGCCACAATTTCCGCATTTTAGTAGCCCACCAAGAAGATGGGGGCTTGTCTGAGCTCTTGGCGCCATCTGCTTTTTGCTCGCTTTATGTTGAACCTTCTCCCAGGTTTCTTTTTCAATGATGGCAGGAAGTGCATTATCAAGAACAACCCAGTCTTTATCGTCTTTTTCGAATCGCTTGGCTTTACTGGAGTCAATACGATTCCAAACGAGAGTTCCTTTATAAACTGGATTTGTGAGCATCAATTTAATAGAGCGAATCGACCATTCCTTTTTCTGTCTAGAAGGAATGTTTTCTTCATTTAATTTTTTGGCGATAGTATAATAACCATTTCCTTCATTTAAATACCAATCGTATACTTGATGGACAATTTTAGCTTCAGGTTCGTAAACGACAAGTTCTTTATCCTGTAAACGATAACCATAGGGACTTTGTGTAAGCCATTTTCCATGACTAGCAGCATGATACATATTTTCAAAAACGCGTTCTCGAACACGTTCCCGTTCAAATTCTGCGACTGCCCCTAAAACTTGAAGCGTCAGACGACCCGCAGGGGTATTTGTATCGAAAGCTTCACTAATAGAAATAAAAGAAACATTTTTTTGATGAAATGACTCAATTAGTTCCAAAAGGTGAAGGAGTCTTCTGCTAAGGCGATCAAGTTTTGTCACTAAGATCTTTGAAATTTTCCCATTGTCCATTGCTTCTAATAAACGCTTAAGTTGCGGTCGCTCCAAATCTTTAGCTGAATAACCATCATCTATAAAAAGAAGTGGAGACTCACTCCAGCCCATAGCTCGACAATAGGCGGTTAATCGTTCTTGTTGTTCATCAAGTGAAACTCCCTCACGTGCTTGTTCATCGGTAGAAACGCGGCAGTACAGAGCGATGGAACGTTCGTTAAACTCAATTTGTTCTTGTTTCAAATACATTCCTCCTTACTCCGTTTGTCTTAATATATGGTCGAAAATAATGAAAGATGAATAGGGTTGTCCCACTCATTTCCTTGCATATGTATGTAAGCAAGGGGGATTGCAAATGGAGGAAGTTCAAATTCGATTTTCAGTTTATAACGGTTCTGAAAAAGTATCATTTGATTCCATCACCGACCTTGGCAACCATGAAATTTCACAACAAATTAAACAAAAAGTTAATGATTGTGAGTTGAAAATAACAGAGACGGCAATTCTCCATCTGTTAGGTGAAAAAATTGGAACATATCAAAGCAACAATATTCAAGTTACGTTTACAGAAAAAAAAGGAGAGCCACCAATTAATGGTTAGGCTCTCCTTTTTTTATACTTTTATTCACGTATATAAACGGTGTGTTCATAATTATGAATAAAAATTTAAAAAATGGACATAATTGTAAATGCAACTCAATCTTTCTTTAAAAGAAGTTCCAGTCCCTTCTCCAATATATTGAGGAGGTATGTTGCTCCTTCAGGGTTGTGTTGTACCAGTTGCTTGAATTGTTGCTTGGCATGATTGAGTCTGATATCTATTTCATCTGATGATTCAGACTCAATCGGAATAATATTTAATTCTGATTGTAATTTCTGTAAAAGTGACAAATGAATCGTATCCGTTTTACCTGTCTCTAAATTACTAAGATATCCTGGTGAAACATTCAATGTTTCCGCGAATGCATTTAAACTGATTCCTTTATTGGTACGTAAAGTGCGAATTCGTTGTCCGAGATTTTGCAGCATATATGAATCCTCCGCGAAAAAGTAAAATTTTTTAATTACCCCATTTTATGAAACACGTAGAATGTCCTATTAATGGATTTCAACGCAATATTAAAAAAATCCTGTAAAAAACCATAATTTAAAGGTAGAAACCATAAATATATGAAGGAGTTAACATTATGCGAAAAATGACCGAGTGCAAGATTGTATCTGTTCAATATGTACACCATCCCGAAGCAGCACAAAAATGGTTTGACTTGTATACCAACCTTATTTTGAAAGAATTAGAAAATAGACAAGGAGACGTAAACAATAAGGAGGAATTGAATGAATGAAAACGGTAGCTTATTATCGAAATTCTATTAGTATTGAAAAACAAAAATTATCCATTGAGATGCAAAAGCAATCTATCCATGAAATTGCTAAGAAGAACCATTTAATTATCGATCATGAATTCGAAGATAGAGAAACTTCGGCAAGAAAGACAGGCTTAGAAGAAAGAATCCAAATGAAGTTATTAATGGATGACATAAAGAAAGGGATGGTGAAAAATTTAATTGTTTACAGCCGTTGCCGATTAGCGAGAAATGTTCAACAGTATATGAGTTTATTTGAATTATTGAAGCAACATACCGTCAATGTCATTTTTGCTGCTGATTTCGAATTTCCTATGATGTTTACAATAGAATCGGAATTTATAGAACGGATACTCGCTGCAATGAACGAGGTAGATGCTAATCAATTAGTTCAGAAATTACAGGATGCAAAAATGACTAAAGCAAAAGGCGGGAAACATGCTGCTGGGGCTATTCCATTTGGGTATAGAAAAGCATACGAAGAAATTGAAAAAGATGGGAAGAATGAGGAGTGGAAAAAGGTCGAAAGTGAATGGAAAGATATTGAATTAATTTACGATGCATTCTTGCAGGAGGATTTTAATTCCTTACAAAAATTTGTTGACCATATAAATGAAAAAGGAATGCGTTTTAGAAAGGGGAAGGAATGGAATTACCAAAGAATAAAAAGGGTTTTAACTAATCCTATTTATAAGGGAGAAAGAATATTTCATTCTAAAGATGAGTTAATCGTTAGAACGGTTCAAGATCTAAAAATCATCGATGAACCAACTTGGGGAAAAGTACAAAGGAAAATGAATGAAATTATTAAAGTGCGAGATAAGGATGAAAAGAATAAAGAAGAAATCATTTATTTATTAAATGGACTGGTTTATTGTTCTGAATGTAATCAAATGATGTCAGGAAAGACACATAAATTGAATAGTGAATCGACTTTGGTATATAAATGCAAAACACATTCCACAATTCGAACGTCAAGGGATTGGTTAGAAAACACAGTTATACAAAACTCGAATGATTATTTCAACGAAATAGTGAAAGCGAATTTTGCTGAAGTCATTGAAAAAATGTATAAGAGACAAGCGTCAGAATTTATAGAAACGATCGGGCAAATTAATCGTGAACTTAAGCAATTAGAGAAAACAATGGTTGAACGGACAGAGTTAGCTCTTGAAAAGGGTGAGGAAGTAAATTTAGATCAATCTATGATTCAAACATTAGAAAAGTATGAGCAAAGCCAGTTTATTTGGTCCGAGTTAAATTACAAAATTTTTGAGATCAAAGAAAAATTTGTAAAGGTAAATGAATGGAAAGAGGAAGCGTTTTTACAAATTATTCAGGATGATATGGGGGATCAGGAGAAAATCGAACTACTTCAAGATATTGTTTACCGAATTCAATTAAGTAAAGAGCAAGTTATCATTGTTTTCCAACATCCACTATTTACTGGTGTTAAAGGGAGTGTTGAAATTGGACTTATCTAAAGTATTACAATCTGGTATGAGGGGTGTATTTTATGGAAGACACTCCACTCATAAACAAACTATGGAAACGCAACGTCGTAGTGCTTATGAGCTAGCTGAAAAATATGAATGTACAATTGTTAATGAAATTTTAGATGAGGGTGTTTCCTCCCGAAAAAAAGACCGTAAAGGATATAAACAGTTAATAGCAGATGCTTATAGTGAAAAGTTTGACTTTGTTATTATTTACTCTCATTCTCGAATTGCTCGTATTCCAGAAGAACATGAAATGATTCGTCTTATTATGCATCAACTTAATATTCCTATCATAGAAAGTGAAACAGAGAATTTATATGATTATGGGGATACGATTTATAGAGCCATAAAAGACGGAGTCGCAAAATATGAGTTAGATAAAATTAGATTTAATACAAGGGGAGCTATGCAAACATTAGTGAAAAATGGGTTATGGACAGGAGGAAAAGCTCCCTTTGGATATCGTTATACTCTAAAAGAAAGAGGCGACAATGGAAAATTTGAAATTGAAGAAATTGAAATGGAACTTGTGAAAAAAGTATTCGAATTGTACAAAAATAATCATGGATTCTCTTTCATTGCTAAACATATGCCTGTCAATAGCCACCGTGGAAAAGAGTGGAATAAAGATCGTGTGAAGAATATAATAACCAATCCTTTTTACGCGGGTTATATAGCAATTAGAAGAAAACATGAGAAAAAACACAATTCTCTTAGGGATAGAAATGAGTGGGTTATGGAGAAAAGTTCCTTAATTCCACCTGTTTTATCTATTGAAGAATGGGAATATTGTTGGGATTTATATATGACAAAGATGAAACGAAAAATTTCTCCAAAACACTTTAAAACGTCTTTTCTATTGACTAGTTTGTTAAAGTGTGAGGATTGTAACGGAAGTTTAGTTGGGAAGGATCAACGAACTAAAAGCAATCAGGGAAAAGTTTATGGTAAGAAAGTGTATATATGTAAAGCCTGTAATTTTAAATTAAATGCGGAAGAAGCACATGAAACTGCCATAAAAATTTTTAAAACCTACCAAGGAGTAGATACTGAACAGTTAATCGAAGGTATTCAGGGAAAAGTTGAGAATGAAATAAAAATCATAGAGGGGAATATTGAAGATTTGGAGGTGGTTTGGAATGCAGAAAAAAGAAAATTACAAAATTGTGATTTAGAAATTGAAAAAGCATTTAAGGAGAGCGAAACAAACGAAACTCGTATCAAGATATTTTTGATTACTAAAGAAAAGTTATTAAACCAGATTCATCAAATTGAAGCTGTAATCGAGGAAAAAAAATCTAAGATCAAATTTTTAGAAGAAGTTCAAAAAAATCAAATTTTAATTGAAGGACAGTTAAAGAATTTTTATTTAAATTCATTTACCCAACAAGACCTACGGGTGCTATTTTTATATTTGTTTGAAAAAATTACTGTGAATAATCAAGGGGCTCTGAAATGCAAACTACGTTTTAATTTAGAAGGGGATAGGTGAAAAATTATCAACAAAAATAATAAGTTTATTTCAGAGTGGCAAACAGTCAAATGGAAAATGAAAACACAGGGCTTTTAATAATGAACTTTGCCCTGTGTTTTTGTTTGAGTATATTAAAGTTTCGCTATATCATCTTGATACTTCAGAGCTAGTTGTATCCTGAAAAAACGGGGTATTTTCCTATTTGTTCGTTTGTTAAGATAAGGATGTAGGTTAAATGAGAGCTACATAGAAAAGGGACGAAGTCTTCATTTCATATAAAATCTATTGACCGAGGAGTTATTCTACTAAGAAAAGAGAAATATCTTTAGAATTTTGGTTGGTTGATGACAAAGTTGATTTTTATAGACTTGATAATACTTCAATGAAGTAAAAGATATTTATTTAAATTGCTATTTAATTTTCCCTTTCAATTGTAATGAATGTGAATACTTGTATTTAAAGTAACGGAGGCGATTGTCCAATAAGAACAGTCGCTTATTGTGCTAACGGGAGTTTAGTTGAACAAGAACTGGTGATAAAATATCAGAAAATGATATTTTAATAATCGAAAAAGGAATAATGCTAATGAATAAAAAAGAGTTGGAAGCAGTAATGAAACAACCACCAAATATTAGATACGAGTATTTCATAAAAAAGGTTGTAGATTTTGAAGAAGTTTGGGGCTTGTACAATGATGGTTGGGCAACAGGACAGGATGAGGAAGGTAATACAATTATTCCATTCTTTCCTAAAGAGGAATTTGCAGAAGCCTGTGCTAAAAATGAATGGTCAGAATGTAAAGCTAAACCGATTGACTTGAATGATTTTGTTGATAAATGGCTTACTGGAATGAAAAATGATGGCATAAAACCATCTATTTTTCCAACTGATGATGATACAGCAGTGGTTAAAATAGATGTAATCTTAAAAGATTTAGAAGTTGAACTTGAAAATTATTAAACTAATGGGTGCTTATGTTAAAGAAGGGATGGCTGCGGCGATCCCGTTTTCTTATTTTATAGAGGGAGTTTAGTTTAATAAGTCCAAATGATAAGATAGAAGAAGTATTACCAAATATCGGGGTGATTCAAAATGGATAACTGGAGGAATATGGGGATTTGGTTTGAGCAAATACCAGATAATCTTCAAGCTTACTTAAACTTAAAAGAAGATAAATTTAATGAGATGCAGCTTGAAAACATTGAATATTTAACTCTTTGGCACCATAAAAAGAATAAGCTAGGTAACTTTGTTGGTTTTCCAGAAAATCTCCTCTATTTAGAATTAAACTGGTCCAATATACAAGAATTCCGTGGGATAGAAAAAATGAATAAATTAAAGCGTTTAGAATTACATTATTGTACTAAATTACAAAATGATTTTGGTTTGTCTGGATTAGCCGATACGCTAGAACATTTACATATTAATCAATCAAAAAAATTTGTACCAAATGAAGAATTATTCTCTCTGAAAAATCTTCGAGTTCTATGCCTTAATTCTTGCGGTAATCTTGAAAATTTGAATTTTTTATATCAATTTCCTAATCTAATTGACTTTAGATTTGTTGATACTAATGTGTTAAACGGTGACTTAACACCAATTTTAGACCATCCAACAATCCGAAGTGCAGGCTTTCTAAATAAGAGACATTACAATATTAAAGATGATAAGATGGATGCTTTGTTAAAAGATAAAAATGGTGGAGAAGTATTTGAAACTGTCATCAAGTATGGGGAATATGAGACTGTTAGATATATTTATTAACTCAATTATTATTCGACTAATGAAGCAGTTCACTTGAACAAGATGATACTATATAAAATAAAAGGACTGAAAAAAGTGGCTAAATATATATCAGAAAATTGCTTTGAGTCTATTAATTGGCAGTCCGTTTATATTGAAGAAGTCAAAGTTGAAAACAACAATCTATTCTTAACACTTGAATGTATTCAAATGGTAAAAGAACACCCTCTAAATCCATTTGATACTGAATGTGAAACAAACGAGGTAGTATTAGCTTTTTACGACTTCGAAGTATTAGATTCAGGTTATTATGATTGTTCACAAGTCCAAAAACAAACCATCGACTTTGATAAAGATTGTACTTATGTTGAGATTCCGCTATTAAAGCTAATTAATAACTTTACAATTGTTACTGAAGATATAAAAGATAAAAATGGGTCATTTTTTGAACAAACATTTGAGGGTTTTGCTTGGAATTTCGGAGAAGATACTTGGGGTTATTTTAGACTTCAATATAAACGAATGAAAATGATGTGGGATTCTTTTTATAACGAGTGATAAATAACGCTTCTTCAACGAAAGGGTGCGATGCTTCAATAAGGGATATCGCCTTTTCTTATTCAACTATAATGGCAGAATAGTTGAATAAGAAAAAGGAATAATGAAAAGGAATAGGATGGAAAAAGTAATATGGTTAATATTGATGACCGAACGGCGTATGAAAATGAACGTATAGATTTGTGGGCTTGTGATTGTATAAAAGAACCAGAATATATGTATAGTGTTAACGGAGAATATGGAACAACTTTATCTGATTTCTGGAAAAACTATAACCGTTTTCCTCTAAAGGTTATCCATAACTTTGTAAGAGAATTTGATGATTTAGACGATGATGACAAACGGTTTAGGTACAGAATTGATGAAGTTCATTCGATAAATGAACTGAATAGAATACTAGACGATGTTGGATGGAAATTAACCTTTGACGATTTCTTTATAACTAATTCATCAAAGGAAATAAAATTTAAGATACAGGATAGAGATGTATTGAAGGGTAAGGTCTCTGTACAGTATCCTATATTCGAATTAGGTCCAAGTGACACTCTAACAGAAGTGATTTTACACGGAGAATCTTTTCTCGTTGGTACAAATGATATTAGTTTATCAACGAAAGAACAGCTCTATAAGGTCATTCTACCCTGACTATCCTAGCTGAACTAACGGAGTGCGATGCTTCAATAAGGGGGGGATCGCTTTTTCTTATTTAAGTAACTGGCAGTTTAGTAAAAAAAGAAGTATTAGCAATGGCAATACAGAGGGGGGATATTTTGTTTGCAATAAAAGAGTTTGCATCAAGTTTTTTATTTATAGTCAGTTGGTTTATATTTGCTGTAAGTGCTTATTTACTTTATTGGACAATCATTATGCCTTTGCTAGCAATCATTCCCTTTTTTATTTCTTTAACTTCTGGTTTATTATGTTTGTACTGTTCAAGAAAACTTGACGATAGGAAAAAGAACAAATAGTTATTCAATTAACGAAGCAGGTTAGCCCAATAAAAAAACGAATATAGGTATTTATAATAAATTTCATTAATGGGGTGTAAAAATGAATGATAAAAATGTTGGATATACGATTTTCAAACCAACTGGAGTACGTCATGAATATCCTCATGTTGATTTAGTTAAACAACAAGTAACCTGTATTGTTTTATACAAAGAGGAAGCATATATGACTGTTATGGTTGATTTGAAAAATGATACTGTACAAGTTCAAGGAGACGTTGATGAATTAGGAGATTTAACCATTAGTAAGGATTCTTATATTGATATGTTCAAAGGTCAGGCAAAGTTTTTTATTGATAACAATATTTCTAATCCAAAAAAGTATTATGATGAATTAATAAATAATCAATCTTCCTAAACAAACGGGGGCGTTTCTACAATAAGTGGAGACGCTTTATGTCATTTTTGACACATGATGTGTAGCAGAAGGGAAGGAATTTTAAATTGCTGTTTTAGAAGAAGGTAGAAATCAACATTGTGATATATGGTATTACATAAATAATACACATAATAGCAAATATGCAGATGAAGGTTGTTATTGGGTGAGGTAACTTATTGTAACGGCTAATTAAAAAAATACCAACCAAGATAAGGATGATGACAAATAAAAATGGCGACATATTATAGCCCCCTTCTTTTCATGTATTAAGTTTAACACTTAAAGGTAAAGGTTTCCATAATTCTTCAGGAACAAGCATTATGTTTATGTCGCAGTACGTTGATTAGATGCAATAACTGACAATCATTGTTCTTGAATGTCGGGAGGTAAAGCAGAAGTTGCTAAGTGAATATGTTCTACCAACTCTACTGAAGGACCATAAGAAATTCGATAAGTCATTCGGTCTTTTCCTACTGGAACGTTGTGTCCACCATCGGTAGGCTCAATTTCAAATGTAATGTCCAATATAAAGCCACGGAAGCCATTTACTCTTCTTGTTTCAATTACTTCAATTTTCCATGGAGCGACAGCAGGTGAAAAATCCTTTAAAATCTTCGGATAATAATAGTTATGCAAATCTTTTTCGATATAAGGAGTAAGCATGTTCATAAGCATATCTTGTAACCTAAGTTGTTCAGAATCTTGAATTGGTTTGGTTGACGAAGCGGTTGTTGTTTGAATGGATGTAATAAGAACGACGGATAACATGAAAACATAAATGGATTTCTTCATTTCTTATCGATATACCTCGCTTTGCGTCTGTCTATTCAATTTTATTATTTGTTTTTATGAACTAAGATATGTGGTGATTAAAAGGTGCGGGAGTTGAAGATTAATGAATGAGTCGGCAGCTCTTTTTCTTATTGCTTTAATTTGTACAAACTATTTCTCGGCAATTAGGTACTTACATTGTAATTTTTCTCGGTAATAAGAGGCAGTATGCGATCGCATACTGCCTCTTATTACCGAGATTGATATGACTGGATTTCTCCAAAAACCATTGATTTCAAGGGACAAGCTAAGGTTTATCCTGTTTTTATAATGGGCAAAAATTCTGTCGTTGATGAGCTCTCGGTTTTTAGGAGGTATTTAAAAGGCTTTCTCGGTCATTAGGTGAGCTTATTTAACAATGGATAATTGGCTATGTATTAAAAAACTGTTTTCAAGGAAATAGACTGCTGTTTCATAAAACCTTCTTTATTTCCTTAATGAGACTTTAGAATTTATATTACTTTTATAACATTACGGAAATAATTTTATTAGAGTGATTTTAGATGTATAATTTTACTGAATCAGGTACATGAATTTGTTATGACGCGTTATGCTTAAAAATAGATAGTTTAGGTGGGGGAATACGATGCAAAGACAGCATAAAAAGGTTTTTGTGAGTTACAGTTGGGATAGTTCTGATCATCAAGCTTGGATTCGATATTTTACTAATGAATTAAGAGGAAGAGGCGTTGATGCAAACTGCGATCAATTCATTCTTCAACGGCAAACTAAAAATTTAAATCAAATGATGATTGAAGGGATTAGAGATAACGACTATGTTATTTATGTTCTCACTGAGAATTATAAAAATAAGGCTGACGATTTTCAAGGAGGGGTAGGATTCGAGCAATTATTATCTCTTCCGATAGTCCGCAGAACTCCAGATAAAATGATTTTAATTAAAAGGAGTTCAGGGAGTTTTGAAGATGTTTTGCCGTTTCATTTAGAGGATTATCCTGTTTTTGATTTTTCCAATGATAAAGAGTTTGAATCAAATATGAAACAGCTCGTCTATCGGATACATGGGGTGGATTACTTTGAAGTGGCTCCATTAGGACCTATACCTGATTTAACTCCTCAATCTGTTGAAAAACCATTCATACTAAATAAACAACTAGATTGGCTCTCAAATATTGAAGTTTCTGTTCCGAAAAAGATTACAGATTATGATAAAAGTTTATTTATGGAAACAGCTTTTAAAGAAATTTGTGAAAAGATAAGAGAATTACTAGAGCATGTCAAGAAACAAAACCCTCATATTACTTATACAATCGAATGGAGCGGAGACAAAAAGCTCATAACAAAACTTTATATGGATGGAGCACATAAGACGGGAATAAAGATGTGGTTAGGAAATTGGATGGGAAGCCATACAGAAAACATTCATATTTCGTACGGTCCGCATTTATCTACCTCGGATCAGTCATACAATGAGCTTATTACATGCGAAGTAACGCAAGAACACCAACTACTTCTTAAAGCAATGATTGGTAATTTCTATTCGCATGAACAAACGCCATTTTATACCCCTGAAAAACTCGTCATGCAGATTTGGGAGCATCATTTAAAGCACTATCTTAAATAAATTATAGCGAAAAATCTGCAATAAGTTCACCCTCTGAATAGTATTTAATTATTGTTGTAAATGTGGATTGTAAGGAAAGGCAGCTAAATATTTTTAGCTGCCTTTTAGCAATTTTGTTAAAGGTTTTTAAGCTGTTATTACCTTTTAACTAAGAGATTGTCTATATAATCAATTAAAAAAGAATTGCTTGTCGGTGGCACAAGGTAATTATAGATTGGAAATACTTAGTTTAGTAAAGAGATAGTGAGAAAAAATTTGATTATCAAGTTGATATTTTAGTAACTTTACGAGAGTAACATAGCATCAAACAAAATGTAACGGTAGTCCTTACTTTACATCAAACTATTTTGAATTACTTTAGTTTTATCATTCTTGGACAGGCAGTTTCATATAGTAAGAGTAAGTTAGAAAGGGGAGACGTTATGCAAATAGGTCAGCAAAAGGAACTAGAAAGAGCCATTGATGAGATTACGGAAATTGCCACTCATTTCGGTCTAGATTTTTATCCAATGCGTTACGAGATATGTCCAGCTGATATTATTTATACTTTCGGTGCTTATGGAATGCCAACTCGCTTTTCACATTGGAGTTTTGGAAAACAGTTTCACAGAATGAAGCTTCAGTATGATTTAGGATTAAGTAAAATTTATGAACTAGTGATTAACTCAGATCCTTGCTATGCGTTTTTGCTTGATTCTAATTCACTGATTCAAAATAAGCTAATTGTCGCCCATGTTTTAGCACATTGTGACTTCTTTAAAAACAATTGCCGTTTTAGTAATACAAAAAGGGATATGGTTGAGAGCATGGCAGCGACAGCCGACCGAATTCATAAGTATGAGATGCTTTATGGAAAGAAGGAAGTGGAGACATTTTTAGATGCTGTGTTATCCATTCAGGAACACATTGATCCGTCGCTGATGAGATCTAAACTTTTCTGGAATACGAATGATGAAGAAGAGACGGAGTTAGAAGTACTTTCAAGTGCTTATGATGATTTATGGAATTTAGATTATAAAGATCGCAAAAAGCCAAAACCACTGAAGAAGCTAAAAAAAATCCCACCGAATCCAGAGAAAGACATCCTTTTATTTATTGAAGAATACGGACGAAACTTAGAAGACTGGCAGCGAGATATTTTAACGATGATGCGAGAAGAAATGTTATATTTTTATCCACAATTAGAAACGAAAATAATGAATGAGGGGTGGGCGAGTTTTTGGCATCAGCGAATCTTACGTGAGATGGAATTAACAAGCGCTGAATCAATTGAATTTGCCAAGTTAAATGCAGGAGTTGTACAACCGTCAAGAACGAGCATTAATCCTTACTATCTAGGGCTCAAAATTTTCGAAGATATTGAAGAGCGATATAATAATCCGACCGAGGAAATGAAAAGCAACGGTGTAAAACCAGGCTCTGGCAGGGAGATGATATTTGAAGTAAGGGAGGTTGAATCTGATATCTCTTTTCTACGCAATTATTTAACAAAGGATCTGGTTATGCGTGAGGATATGTACTTGTTCCAAAAGAAAGGAAAAGATTATAAAATCGTCGATAAAGCGTGGGAGCAAGTGCGCAATCAACTCGTGAACATGCGAGTAAATGGTGGCTTTCCATATATTACAGTGAATGATGGAGACTATATGAGAAATGGTGAGCTATACTTAAAGCATTGGTATGAAGATATCGAACTAGATCTGAAATATTTAGAAAAAGTATTACCATATATTCACCAGCTTTGGGGACGCCCTGTTCATTTGGAGTCGGTCATGGAAAGTAAAACGATGTTGTTTTCGTATGATGGAAAGGGAATTCATCGGAAGCATTTATAAGGTAATTGTGAAAACCACTGAGGTAATCAGTGGTTTTTATGTAGTCATAATATACGAAAATGTAGGAGAGGTAAAATTTAAAATTTGAAGTGAAAGTAAGGGCAACCTCTTATTTAATAAAAGTAAACGATATACATAATGTAAAAGAGTGATTTGATGTTCTATTTAGAGGGTGAGCACTTTAATCAATTTCAAAATGATAAAATATGGAACATTTTTATTGGAAACTTCGGCTAAAATAGTAAGTTTTTCGTCTAATAGGTATATAGAAAAAAGAAGGTGATTAACATAATTGAGTCTAATCGTAGAAATCAAGGAGATAATGATAAAGCTTTTTTAGAGCTATTTCAGCAATACGAACAGGATATTTATCGGATGGCGTATGTTTATGTGAAAAATAAGGAGGATGCGCTGGATGTTGTTCAAGAAGCAGCATACCGATCATTTCTAAAATTCAACACATTGAATAACTTGCAGATGTTTAAAACTTGGCTAATAAAAATTACAATTAATTGCGCAATTGACCTTTTAAGAAAAAATAAGCAAGTGATTCATTTAAAGAAAGAAGATATTGAATTTCTTTCTTCCAGTATGGAAGATATTCCTTTGTCATTATCTTTACAAGATTTATTAGAATTATTAAATGAAGATGAAAAAACGATTGTATTATTGAAGTTTTATCAGGGATGCACTTTTAGTGAAATTTCGGAGGTTATAAATGCACCATTAAGCACTGTGAAATCTATTTTATATCGGGCATTAGAAAAACTTCGTAAAGGCGCTAGGAGGGTAGATATGTATGGACAATAAAATTCGACAAGAGATGGATAAGATAGAGATTCCAGAGGAATTGCATACTAGAGTTATATTAGGGATGGAACAGGCAAAACAAGATAATGAAATATCTAGGCAGCTTAAATCTGAACGTAAGAATCATAAAAAAAGATGGAGCCCTAAAAAGAAAATAATGTTCTTTAGCGGCGTTGCTGTATTATCGTTTGGAGTGTTTATAAGCTCTGCGTTTGTTTCCCCTACGATGGCGAAGGTGATTTCTAATATTCCATATTTAAATTTGATTTTTCAATCAGAACCAATAGGCGGCTTAATTCAGAATGAATTAGAGAAAAAAGGTTACAAAGTTAGTTCATTAGGAACCAGTTATGAACCTAAAAAAGTAATTGAAGTAACATTAGAAGGTTCAGATGATTATTATAATGAAGTAAAAGATGATGTCGAAGAGACTATAAGAGAAATTCTAAAATCAAAAGGTTATGATGCTTATTCTGTAAAAGTTAGTAAAGGGTCAGTTCGAACTGATTATGTCCTTAATAAAGAAGAAACGGAAGAAAAAAATATACTTGAAAACGAGGTTACAAAGAAGCTAAAACAATTGAACTATAAATTTGATAATGTACAAGTTGACCCCACGGAGAAAACAATTTTTATAAATATAGTGGGTTCCGATAAATATTATAATTCTGTTCAAGATGATGTTGAGAAAATGGCAATAGAAGTGGCAGATAGGAATAAATATACGAGTTATAAAATTAATGTAACTAGAGTAACGGTCAAGGTAGAAAAAGCCGATAAAGGAGCGCAAATTACACCTGCGATTGCTGAAGGGCTTATGTCAAAAAAAGAGTTTAAGGTTACAGGGGTAGGGTATAAAGGGAAACCATTGAGTTTTATAATAAGCACTTCTGTCTTAAGTTCTGATCCAACAGCTAAAGCACTTGGGACTGAAATCGAATTAATGATTGTTGAATTTCTGAAATCAGAGGAAATATCACCAATATTAGGTGATGAATCTTATGGAATTATTGTAAATAGTAAGGACAAAAAGAAGATAAATTGAACTGATTTTAATGAACGAATTTGAAATAAGGTAATAGGCTTAACTTCAACTAATTGAAAAGCACCACTGCGAAACGAAGGCTGGGCTTCGTTTCGCAGTGGTGTTCACTTGAAGTTGTTTGGAATATTTCACTATCGTTCTGTTGCTGTTAAGAATATCATAATATGTTATTCAGTGTATAACAAAATAAAAAATTGTATGGGAAAAGGCATAGGAAAAATTAACCTTAGTTTTAGTTAGCACTCTACTTAGGTATAGTGCTTTTTTATTTAACTTCGTCCTTTAAAATATAAAAATCAAAAGTTAATTTAGTTTGGTAATCAATCTGCTGAAAATCTCCAAATATCGTATAATATAAAGGAGTTATTTTATTTAAAAGGGGGATGAATATATGTACGATAAACATTTATTAATTAAGAAAGCATTTGTTTATACTAAACCTAAGGAAAAACCACAACTTCGCGGCTACTATTTTTTGAATTCATTAGGATACTGGGTAGATAAGGACGAAGTACCATATGTGTTGGATACAAGGAGACCTAAGCCACAGACAAAAAAAGCAGATGTTGAAACAGGGGAAGATCAAAAAGGTGAATAGTTATATGAATTTTACTGAGATACTGGTTATTGCAAGCACCTTGGATTTTACATCAGATTATGTTTGTTTAGAGCTAAAACGTCGTGGGAAAAATTACTTAAGGATAAATAGAGACGAATTTGACAAGTATGAAATCCAATTTGATATTAATCGAATGATATTAAATATACAAATAGAGGGTATTAATTATTGTCTTGATGAACAGTCCCTAAAAGCCATATATTATCGTGCACCGATTTATCTAAGGGATATATATCAACCTAACATAGATATGGAAGAACAGTTATTTAGAACTCAATGGACGGCTTTTATTCGAAACCTTTCGATTTTCGAAAATATTATTTGGATAAACAATCCTGTGTCTACCTTCAAGGCTGAAAATAAATTACTTCAACTTAAATACGCAGAAAAAATTGGTTTACGTTATCCGAAGACTACTGTATCGAACACTAATGAGGTTCAACTTGACAAGGATGAATATTATATTGTTAAGTCGCTGGATACAGCACTTTTGAGGACCGATGAAAAAGAAGCATTTGTGTATAGTTCTGTAATTAAAGGATTGGAAATATTGCAAGCTAATTTAAAAATTTCACCTGTGGTTATCCAAGAATACATATTCCCTAAAATAGATATTCGGGTATCAGTAATAGGTGATAAAACTTATGCTGTTAAGATAGTGCAAGATCAAAAAGGAATAGATGGAGATTGGCGATTGCAAAAGCACAATTTATCATATGTCCCGATATTATTATCAACTGATATAGAGCAAAAATGTATTCAGTTAGTAAAAAATTTGGGATTAGTATTTGGTGGTATAGACCTTATAGAATCAAATGGTGAGTATTATTTTATTGAAGTGAATCCAACAGGGGAATGGGCTTGGTTGGTCGATGCTGCGGGACTTCAAATTTATGAAGCCATAGTGGATTATCTTGAAGGCGAGCAATAAAATGATAAAAACAATTTTATATTGGATTTTTCCTTTTGCTGAGATGGTAATTGCAAACAGAAAAATTACTAAAAAAGTTGAAGAATTTAAAGGAAACCTTGAAAACGATGAAACTTATTTATCACCTTATATGCAAAGCTTCGAAAATATTCCAGTTGAGGAAGCAGAAAAAATTTTTAATTCAATCTTATCTAATAGGAAAACGTTGGAAGATAAGGCTAAGGTCAATGTTTTAATTGTAACAATTGCGGTAACAGTTATTTTAGGTCTTTCGAGTTTCCTTTTTACTGTCCAAGGAAAAATACCAGATAATATAGTATTTAGTATTTTCTTAATATTCCTTTTTATCTTAAGCTTAGTTTACTTAACAATCGGGTCAATAATTTCTCTAGCCACTTTAAATTCTGGAGAGTCAAAAGAAATATATAATCTATCGCCTTCTGACTATCAATATCTTGCGAGTATTTCTGATGAAACAGAAAGAACAAAAGAAATTAGGTACTTCTATTCACAATATGCCGAGTTAAACATGACAATAAATTGGAAAATTAATAATTATGTTAGCTGTACTTATGCTAACATCCGAAACTCACTTATTTTTCTTGGTATTATAGGAATTGTATTTTGTTCTATGTTTATCTTTGGAAAAAATGATGAGCAGATTAAATTAGAGAAAGAACTAAATAAACATGTACAGTTATTAGAAAGCATTGAACAAGATCTTTCCAAACTTCAAAGTGAAACTAAGGGAACAAGTGAACAGTATAATGATCAGATTGTTAAACAACAAGAAATACTTAATCAAATTCAAACATTACAAAAAGCACTTAAAGATACACACAAAGTAGATTAATTTAGTGAGGAAAGGTTAGATAATGTATTAAAGTTAGTAACGGGTTTATTGATAAATAGGACTAGATTATTAACATCAGAGAAGTTCATTTTTTATGTCTATGCGAAACGAAGATAGGGCTTCGTTTCGTATAGACGTTTAATCTAGATACTATGACTTATATTAAATTATTAATTTGATCTTGTAGCAATTGGACATAATCCAGGGGATTTTCTTCTTTAATTTGTCCATCTGTATAATTTACCGAGATAGCTTCATATACACCAAATTCCTTTTTTGCTTCATTACCGATTCCTTCCACTACAAATGAATAATTCATTGTGCCAAATAAAGAAATGTAAAGAATTAGGTCTTTATCTGAAACAATGAAAAGTATTTGATGATGATCTGTGAATTTAAAGTAAGGTATTTTTTTGTCAGTAAATCCGCCTTTTAAAAATACATTACTCCCCAACACAAAATCTTTAATGTTTTCTATTGATCTATGGTTTTTAAGAATTGGATAGAAATGTAATAAAACGTTAAGTAATACTTTCGCTGCCGCTCGATCACATTTTTTTAAATTGAAATCGAAATGCATTGTTATTTTTGGTGATTCGATTGTTGCCGAAGAAGGCATGCTCGCTGGTGATGAGATACTGCCGTTGGCTAAGAGATAGCTCACAAGATTCTTTAAAAATTTAATGCATTGTTTTGGAGATTTAGATCGGACATATAAACGACCATCCGCACTTAAAAAAACTCTTGGTGTGAATATGTCATCATATTCCTTGACTGTCATAGGAAGATAAATTATGTTATGCTTTTTCGTTTTAGATACACTTTGATGTATAGAATGAATATTTTTATTTTCATCTATACTAAATTGAACTGTATCGTATTTTTTATTATCCTTATCAGGGAACTTTGTAATTATATAAGGGTCTTTAAACCAACGTTGAAAGTGTTTTTGTAATTGTTCTCCATCACTATTGTTCGCTGCAATTGCTAAGTAATTACTCCCATGCTCTATTATTTGAGGCTTAAAATATGGTTTAAGCCCCGCCTCTATCCCACTCTCTAATAATAAAGATAAGTCTGTATCCCTATAAAATATATCTAGATATTTTAAAGCAGCTGGATGTCGGTTCTTACGGTACCCCTCTATACCCTCCACAGTTCTAATAAATCCAATAAAGCTCTTTTGGATCAATTCTCTTTCTATATTAGAGAATTTATTATTGCAGTCGTTACATACAAAATCCACATATATATTGCCCCCTCCTAATCCTTTTGGGAAAATATGCTCCGATAATTCTATAAACTCCTGATTACAGTAGATACATTTATTCATATTTATTGCTCCTTTTTACTTGGAAGTATTTTCTACGATTATATCAATAATTAAAGAGATGTTATAATTGAAGGGTAAATTTGGGTATTTTTCAAATAACTAACGTCTTATTATATAAAGGGGGAGATGACCTTGAAAAATTTAAAATATTTAATTGCTTTGATTGGAATAATTTCAATTTTTATAGCAGGTTGTTCAAACGTAATAAAAAATGAAGAGCAAAATATAGAAGTTCAAAAGCGTATTGGTGATGAAAATAAATATGAGAACTTCAAAGAAATCACTAATAATGAACAAGTTCAAAAGGTGAAGGAAATATTAGATGATATTGATTGGAAAAATGCGAAAGTAGATATGGCACGCCCTGCTGATTACAGATTTTTTTTTCAATTTAAAAATCCTGAAATAGAAGCAAAAGCGGCGTTGTATGAACTTTGGATAAGTCCAAATAAAGATAAAGTGGAACTCGTAATAGACGCTGAAAGTAAATATATTCAATTAGACAAGAAGAATTCAGTAGAACTATTTGAAATACTTACTGGTGAAAAGTTATCTGACCAGAAATAATTATTTGACCTCGAATTAGAGCTCTTGTATTATGCACTTCTAAACATTTCAAGCGCTGTTTCTTACGTTGGAAAAATACAAAGCTTAGCTTCAACTAATTGGAAAGCACCTTAGCGATATGAAGGCTGGGCTTCTTACTGGCATCAGCGAATTATTCGTGAGATGGATTTAAGTTCAGGAGAAGCAATTGAATTTGCTAAACTCAATGCGGGTGTTGTTCAACCTTCCCGAACAAGTATTAACCCTTATTATCTCGGTTTAAAGGTGCTTGAAGATATTGAAGAAAGATACGATAATCCGACAGATGAGATGAAAAAGAGGGGCGTGAAGCCTGGGTCTGGAAGAGAAAAGCTGTTTGAAGTACGCGAAATTGAATCGGATATTTCGTTTATCCGAAATTACTTGACAAAAGATCTTGTCATGCGGGAAGATATGTACTTATTTCAGAAACAAGGGAAAGACTATAAAATTGTGGATAAAGCGTGGGAGCAAGTGCGCGATCAGCTTGTCAGCATGCGTGTGAATGGAGGGTTCCCGTATATTACGGTAAACGATGGTGACTATATGCGAAATGGCGAGCTATATTTAAAGCATTGGTACGAAGGAATTGAGCTCGATCTGAAGTATTTGGAGAAAGTGTTGCCGTACATTTACCAGCTTTGGGGACGTCCAGTTCACATGGAATCGATTATGGAAAATAAAACGATGTTGTTTTCATATGATGGAAAGGGACTTCATCGAAAGTATTTATAAGCGTAATGTTAAAAGGCTGTCTCGTAGTGGGAAAATCCACTTATGGGATGGCTTTTATGTTTTGGGATGAATTCTTTCTTATGATAATTAAGTGAAAAATACAAAAAACACCGAAATAAGGTTGGTGTTTTTTGTAGTTGTTTTTTTATGCAACCACTCATAAATAATCCACCGTCATAAGAAGTGGTTTCTACATTGGTCAAACCATCCACTGTTTTGACAGCACTTGCCAGATTATCGGTCACTTGCTGTTTTACCTGAGCTGCCTGATACCCAGGTACTCTCATACTTACCGAAAGAGTTGTATTGTTAATTCCAGGCAAATAATCGCGTTGCATTTGGAATGCAGAAATACCACCCCAAGCCCAAATGATGACAACACACACCATCATTAGAATGGCTCTTTGCATGGTTGTCTCTACTAATTTTTTCATTATTGTACCTCCCCGATTTTTTAACCAATAACTATTATGAAAAAAAGCCCTAATATCTTTTGGCAGCTACATGATGTCATGAATTCGAATATGATACTGCTATCCAAAACTGGGTAACCTAAATATATAAAAGGAAACTTTTCGTTCTATGAATAAATGATTAAGAATTCCTTAAGATGCAAAAAGAATATTAGGTAAGGATTGTTTTTATTACGAATCTTAAGGCAAGTGAGTTACTTGGTGGCTTCTGTATTTAGTGCTGTGTGGGGCACAGGGATAGTTTTTCCTTTAATATTTAAGAATAGCGGATAAATATATAGAAAATGCTACATAAATGGAGAGATTGTTCGACGTCAGGAGGGACTAACTTGTTCAATCAGATAGTAAAAGCTGTGCCTAATTTATTTACAATTGGAAATTTATTGTGCGGTGTTCTTTCAATTACCTATAATATGAGTGGCTTTTTGGAAGTAGCCTCCGTTTTTATTTTCTTTTCGGCTGTTTTAGATCTTCTTGATGGAAGGATTGCGAGAAAATTAAAATTGAACAGTGAATTTGGCGTGGAATTGGATTCCTTGGCTGATATTGTTAGTTTCGGAGTTGCTCCTGCACTTTTATTTCATTCGATAGCAACACCATCGATTTTAACGTCTTTGGCATTTATCCTTTTCCCAACGATGGGAGCATTAAGATTAGCTAAGTTTAGTGTTAAACCAACCATTGGGTATTTTAAAGGATTACCTATTCCAGCTGCTGGATTACCATTGGCTGGTATGGGATTCTTTTTATATAGCAATGCGTGGATTACCTTAATACTTGCTCTCTTAATGGTAAGTCCAATTAGGGTGAAAAAACTTTAATTTTATTATCTTTGTAAAAAAGCTAGTAATCTTTTCGAAAAGGGTATAGCTTTTTTATTTTATCAAACCTTTTTGTTCCCTTAATACAAGATTAAGAATTCATTTATCGTGCTAAATTGTAATTAGATCTAAAGTTGAAGGATTATTTATTCTAAAGTTTCTTTTTATAAATAATGGAGGCATTTATATGTCATACTTAATAACTTTATTTGAACAGAACAGTTATCTGATATTATTCATAGGGATTTTTCTAGAACTCATGGCTCTACCTATTTCAGGCGAATTTTTAATGAGCTACGCTGGGTATTTTGTATTTCAGGGAAAAATGAATTACCTTTTGGCACTCCTGACAGTCTTTGTTGCAGGTAGTGCGGGAATTACTGTAACCTATTGGATTGGTAAGGTAGGAGGGTATAAATTAATTGAAAAATACGGAACGTATATCCACCTGGGACCAGAAAGGTATAAAAAAATATCAGCTTGGTTTGAGCGTTCAGGCAGTAAACTGTTGGTCTTTGCTTATTTCATTCCAGGCGTTAGACATTTTACTGGTTACATTTCGGGGGTTTCTAGAATACCGTTTCGAAAATTTATTATTCCAGCTTATCTAGGTTCATTTTTATGGGGATTTTGTTTTATTACTCTAGGAAAAGTATTGGGACCTCGCTGGGAGGTTTTCCATCAATCAGCCAATAAATATTTCATTATTTTTATTATTATTTTTGCGGTATTGTTAGTTGGGTATTTCGCTTATCGGTTTTATAAACTTCAAATTAAAAACTTATTTATTCATTTAATTAAATGGTTAACAAATCGACTAAAAGTCATAAGAAAAACAGAGATTTTTCTTATTTTTCTCACTTTAGTTTTAATCGGTATGGTGACCTTGATGTTGGGAATGGCTCAAGACTATTTATATAATGAGTTTACTCAGTTTAATGAAATTGCTGAATATATAGTGAAGTCTTCGATATATATGAGCTGGATGAAAGGGTTGTTAGTATTTCAAACCCCTTATGTACTTGGAGTAATTATTGGGGGAACAATCATCTGTATTTGGAGAAAGAGAAGGAATAGGCTGCTTGAGTACCTGCTACTTATCGTTTCGATTTTAGGAGCGAGGCTGTTTCATGAATCAATTATACAGATTTTTTCCTATCTCCAATCATTAGGATTCGTGGGGAAATTTCATTCCGCCAATTTTCCTGATATGAAAGCTACTATTATAATAATTATTTATGGAACATGCTTATTTTTACTTATTCGTCATTCGAAAAAAAATTATATATCCATATTTGTTCCTTTAATTGGGTTAATATTATTAATGGGGTTAACAATTGCAAATATTGCATCGACTGATTTACTTCCAAGTGATATTGTGGGTGGATATGTGTATGGTGGTGTCTGGATATTTTTTAACTTCTTGTTGTTTGAAATGTTAAGACTTGTAATAGAAAAGTATTGAATTGAAAATGGGGTAATAAAGAAGATAGTTAGACGGGGTGAGTAAAGTTGAAAACACATATTCTTGTAATCGAAGATGAAACTCAGATTGCTCGTGTCTTAAAAGTAGAATTGGAGTATGAGGGTTATCAAGTCACAGTAGAACATGACGGTAAATCAGGATTAGGGACGAATGTAGAATTACTTTTACCAATTAGCAATGGAAATGAGGGAAAAAATGCACAGAAGAGAAATCCAGCATAACTGGTATCGTTTCACCAATGAACGTGAAAATTTTTATGATATTTGTTAGCGTTGGTGCTTCAAAACCCTGCACGTAATGGCGAGCTGTATTTAAAGCATTGGTACGAAGGCAGTGAGCTCGATCTGAAATATTTGGAGAAAGTGTTACCGTACATTTATCAGCTTTGGGGACGTCCAGTTCACTTAGAATCGATTATGGAAAATAAGGCGATGTTGTTTTCATATGATGGAAAGGGACTTCATCGAAAGTATTTATAAGCGTAATGTTAAGCGGCTGTCTCGTAGTGGGAAAATCCACTTATGGGATGGCTTTTATGTTGTTGTTTTCTTTATAGGCTTGTTTATATTTGGACTTTCTATACCATTCTTTACAATGTCATTTTTACTAAAAAATAGGCGAAAACGTCCCCTGCCTTGGCGCAGCGTAGTGGAAGGAGGGGGGAAGTTCAATCTAAAGTAACAACAAAAAATAAGTACAAAGTCAAATTTCCTGCATTATTTTCGATACTCAGTTAATGCTTTTATAACTTCGGATTGTCTTTGTTTCGCTCGATCATTATTTGAATTTAAAGCATAAGCGCTAGGTGCTTGCGGTAAGCCTGCCAAGAGAGTTGCTTCATCGTAACTTAGTTCAGCAGGTGTTTTACCAAAATAATTCTCACTAGCTTCTTTAATGCCATAATTACCGGCTCCATAATAAATGATATTGACATAGAGTTCTAAAATATCATCTTTGTTATAGATTCTTTCAAGGTCGAAGGCAACAAATAGTTCTGCAACTTTCCGGATAAAGGTTCTGTCATTGCTGAAATAAAGATTTTTGGCAGCTTGTTGGGTTAATGTGCTGCCGCCTTGTGCGACCTCCTTCGCTGTTAAGTTGACGAAAGTTGCCCTGACGAGCGAAATAAAATCGAAGGCACCGTGTTTGTAAAAGCGGTGATCCTCGATGGCGACAACGGCATCCGTGAAATCAGGAGTGATTTCCTCTAGAGGCGCGAAATTTTCATCTTCCCTAATAGAGGCAACTTTTTCGTTAAGCGGAATCTCTGTAATGGCTTCTTTATATTTTAAATAACCAAGCAATCCAATAATTGAACCGATAAGGAGGGCAATGATTAATCCTAATTTTATTAGTTTTTTTACCAATCTAATCATGAATTTACCTCTTATATTTTGACCTATAGTTTTAGTATATCAAATAGAGGAAAAAGTATAAGGAATCATCAAAAAAGCGAGAAGCATGCGACTAGAAGCTGAAAATAAACATGGAGGTTATCGAAAAGATGCTTAAATTATACAAGGAGACGTGAAGAATTCAATGCTTAATCAAATAAATAATCAATGATTAATCATCTTTAAAATATTTGAATTAAATTATTAAAGTGAAAGGCGAGGAATGTAAATATGTGTTCACATTCCATTAATTATAAATCAGTTAAGCAAAAAGAAAGAGCCTATGCAGGCTCCTAATTGTTTAGGTCATATAGTCCAGGTGCATGTTCATTTGGCATATCAGCCATTTCTGGTACTGGATATCCTTTGGGTAAGGGTACTTATAGATTATCCAACCTAACTTTATATATGCTGTAGGAATTAAACGGAGGTAGTACAATATACAGGCTGGGATTTGCTGAATAGTAGACACATTCATCTTGCTTTAGTTTTTTAGTGTACAATTAAGTCCAGAAAAGAATTTAATTCAGAAAGAGGAAAATAGTGCAACGTAATCGATTATTCTTTTTAGCTGTATTAAGTAGCATTTTAGTTGTTTTATATAAGTTTCTCGAATGGCAAATCGTTGAAGTATTGACACCATTTCTTATGCCTTTCCTACGGTTAGTGGTATTTGGCTTTTTCTTTGTTATAACAGTACGTACCGTAACTGCTCTGTTCAAAAGGAAAGCTTGGAAGCCATTCGTCATCCAAGCTATTGTCATCATGTTATGGATCTTCTTTCCTTTTACACAAGTCGTATTAGATATAGATTTTAAAATGAATAAATCCGAAAGAGAAAAGGTTGTAAGTAAGGTGGAGAATGGAACATTTAAACCGAATGTTTCACACGATTCATCCCTTATTCATTTACCTAAAGAATTTGACCAACTATCTAAAGGAGGAGGGGAGATTGTTGTAGAGAAAAAAGGTGATCGCTCTTCCATTCTATTTTTTACTTTTCGAGGCATGTTAGAGGGTTTTTCAGGATTTGTATATTCACCAACTGACCAACAACCTTCTAGAAATGATTTTGACGGGGACTTTAAAGAAATAAAAAAGTTAGAGGGAAATTGGTATTGGGTAGCATCTTATTAAACTTAAGGGTTGAAGATCAATGAATGGTCTTGAACATGGACAATAACAAAATAGACTTGTGACTGCCACAAGTCTATTTTTAAAAAGTATGGATCTATTCTTTTTCATCTAAGAATACACCTTTTTTATCTATATAATTTAGAGTAATACTTGCATGTTTTAATTGGGATTCTTTTTTAATAATAGAGACTAACTCATTAAATAGTTTCTCATCTCCAGCTTCGGGTTTTCTATCCAGGCTAATTTTAATAGACGGGCTTGCTAGTGAATCTTTATAACTGGAAGGCTTATTTGGATCGATATTAAATGTACTTCCTACACTATGATCATAGAATACAAAGAATTGGCTAGCATCTAATTTTCCAAGTTTTCTTTCAAGGGGAGGCTGAATGACCGTTTCTAATTCTTTTGTCCACTTTTCAGAGATATAACTATCCTCCATTTCATTGCTTCCCTCATTTAGATAAACTAAAAATTGAATATGATCTTTTTTACTCTCGACTTTAGCTGCATACTCGAAATTGAAGTTGCCCATATTGTCATAAAGAGTATCAAATATTTCGGTTTCATAATTAAATGTTTGGTCTAAATATTGTTGAGCTTGTTCTTTAACTTTCGCTTCTTCATCAGGATCTGACTTCATATCTTGTATAAACGAAAAAATAATTATTCCAATCCCAACGATTCCAATCCCAATTACCAAAAGGAATCCTTTTAAGAATGTATTCATTGTGAATTTCCTGCCTTTTTACATTAATATCGATTAAAACTATTTTTCTATTAACCGTGTCTTTTGGTGTACAGGTTGCGGCAACAAGTCACATACTGAATAAAACCAATAACATCAGTATGCCATTCAAAAAATAACCTTTAAAATATTATATTTTCCCTAAGAAACCTGCTTACATTAGCTGAGGACCTCTTCTTCCATATAACTTAAGAAACTCCTTATCTTTACCATAACATAATTTGGTTTATTAGGTAAATTATATGAAAAACTTAGGGTTGATATTAGTTCTTTTCAAGAATGCCTTATCACTTAAAAAAATTAAAGTAACTATTGCGTTGATCTAAATAGGATTAACGCTTATTTTTGTAGAACTAATTGTACTGAATGAAGCAGGATAGTTTAATGCAATTAACGAATAAATGTAAAGAAATACTATTTTAATATGAAGGGGAAATACATATGGATAATAAATTTGTGCTTTTATCAGTTCAAAACCATGTAGGCGTAATTACTTTGAATCGTCCAGGAGTTGGTAATGCTTTGAATCTAGCGATGGCTAAAGAGTTGATGGAAGTAGCTATCCATTGTTCAGAAAGTAATGAAATTAGAGCAGTTGTCATCACTGGAGCTGGAAATAAATTTTCAGTTGGCGGCGACTTGAAAAGTTTTGCTAACGAAGGTAATCAAATTGGTTCCCATTTAAAAAGCGTTACTGCCTATTTACATCAAGCTATCTCCTACTTTGCTAGAATGAATAAGCCATTTATTGGAGCGATCAATGGAGTAGCTGCGGGTGCAGGGATGAGTCTTGCTTGTGCATGTGATATTGCATATGCTTCAGAGAAATCAAAGTTTGTGATGGCGTATAATAAAATCGGATTAACTCCTGATGGTTCGGGCAGTTATTTCTTACCGAAAATTGTTGGAGTCAGACGTGCATTAGAGTTGATGTATACAAATCGTATGTTGGATGCTAAAGAAGCATATGAGTGGGGAATCATTAACCAAGTTGTTCCTGAAGAAGAATTAATGAGTGTTGTTCATGAACTAGCAGAGAAGCTTGCGAGCGGGCCAATGGAAGCATATGGTGCAACTAAGAAATTGTTTTATCAGTCTTTGCAGGAAACTCTAGAATCTCAAATGAGCTTAGAGACACAATCGTTGGCTGAAAGAGCAACTAGCGAAGAGGGAAGAGAAGGGATTTCTGCATTTTTGGAAAAACGAGAGGCTGACTATTTGAAGTTTAATAAAGAATAATATGGATGGAATAAGAATTGCTTATTCGTGCAAAATCAGGAGGCTGACCCACAACTTGTGGATCAGCCTCCTCTATTCAACAACTAGTATTTCAAAGTGTATTGGGGTGTGCAGGCTCATTTAACCACGATTTCAAATATTCAATGAATTTTTTTGTAGCTGGAGCAAGGTTTTTAAAAGATGTAGCGGCGATGCCAATAGTACGGTAATTCTCTTGTTCAAAGTTAAGAATACGAACGTTCTTTGGAACGCGATACAAAGCCATTTCAGGAAGAATAGCGATTCCCATACCATGTTGAACCATTGAAAATATGGCTTGATCATCTGCAAGCTCAAATTTTATATTAGGTGTTATGTTATTTTCTTCTAAGAGCCGTCTTAAATCATTATCGCTCCCTTTCTTTGACATGATTAATGGCTCCTCTTCGATCATTTTAAAACTAAGCTCCTTTTGGTGAACAAGAGGGTGTTCATCATAGAGGAGGCAAAGCATTCTATCTTTTTTTAAAGGGATTACTTCAAAGCGATGCAAAGTTGGTAAAGACACAAAACCAAAATCAACGATACCATTTGATATCCAATATTCAATATCATCATAATTTCCTTCCAGCAATTTAATTTCTATAGAAGGATAATATGTATGAAAATTTTTCAAAATTTCCGGCAGCCATTGAGCCGATACACTTGAAAACGTTCCAATACGCACCTTACCGGTTGTTAGACCATTGATATTAGCTATTTCTTGAAGCATTTCCTCGTTCCATTTTAAAATTTCCCGTATGTATTTTAAGACATGCTCCCCGTTGTTTGTCAAATTAATACCTGATCGTCCTCTATTGAGAAGCGAAAATCCCCATTCCGATTCAAGACTGGCGATAGCATGACTGACCGCGGACTGGGTTAAACCAAGAGTTTCTCCTGCCTTTGTAAGGCTCCCTAATTCTACCACTGTACTAAAAATTTCAAACTTAGCAAGCGACAAATTCCTCACTCCACTTACATGAATTTTTTTCATCTAATTACTTAAAAACATTCATTTTTCTTATTAAAATTTTACTTTTATACTAATTAATAATCAATACATAAGAATTAGGTCAGGTGGTAAAAATGAACGGGATTAAAATGCTCGATGTAACAAAGGGAGCGGGTGCAAATGCTCAATTGAAAGCAGATTTCACCATGTTGATAGTCACAATGTTTTGGGGTTCATCCTATTTATTTATGAAGATGGGACTGGAATCTATTCAAGGATTTAACTTGGTCGCATTACGGTTTGGAATAGCCTTTATTTTAGCTGGAATCATATTTTATAAACGCTTTGTGCGTGTGGATTTTCGTACTATAAAATATGGCTTTTTATTAGGGACCATCTTGTTCTCAGCAATTTCGGTTGTGACCATAGGGGTAAAATCCACGTCTGCTTCAAATGCAGGATTTTTATTCAGTCTTACAGTGGTCTTTGTTCCCTTGTTATTAGCCGGTTTGTTTAGAGAAAAGCTTGAGAAAAGAATTGTTTTTGGCGTAGGCTTCTCTATAATAGGTATTGCTCTTTTAACTTTAAATAATGGATTAACAATTAGTTCTGGAGATTTCCTCATCATTTTAGGTGCATTATTGTATGCTGTTTACATCATTGTTACAGATAAGGTAACGAAAAATTCAGATTCTATTATGCTTGGAGTCTTACAACTTGGCTTTACGGGGGCGTGGGGGCTGCTATTTTCATCTGTTTTTGAAACTCCGCATCTTCCTACCACAACGGAATCATGGGTTTCTATTTTGATATTAGGCATAATTTGCAGTGCATTTGGATTTATTGGTCAAACCGTAGCCCAAAAATATACGACACCAACGCACACAGGCCTCATATTTTCATTAGAACCCGTTTTTGCAGCATTATTTGCTTTTATTTTCGCAGGTGAAGTATTGGCAGAAAGAGGTTATCTAGGAGCAGGTCTTGTCTTAATAGGTATCCTAATTCCCAAGATAGATTTTAATAAAGCCCTAATGAGAAAAAGATACAGCAAAACAGCTGAAGGTTCTGAAGCTTAGCTATAGAATGGGGTATGCATGGAGACATTGAGCCACTAAGTTCCCTTGGTGGTTTTTTGTTGTATGGTGATAAATAAGATATTCGTGATGACAAATATGTTGCGTAAAGGAAACTTTTTAGGATTTATGAATAGAATATAAAAAAGGAGTTGGTTCAGATGATTTGTTCAAACCGCATCCAACATAAAATTATAGGCTATTCACTTTTGTTTAAAAAGCTCGGAATTTTTAATGAGGCGGAATATAAATATATTGTTGAGACATATCAAGTAAAGGAGCATTAAAAAACGGCTTGCGGATGAGCCGTTTTTTTTCGTGCAAATAAAACTAGAGCAAGTGAATGAGAAAGAAGGAGACAAAGTGAATATATCGCAAGGAAAGGTCTAGAAATATTTTAAGTTCCAGACCTTTTTTGAGATAATAAAAGAAAAGAAAGCGGGTGATGAAAAAATGGAGGAGTATCAAATTCCAAATTTAAAAATCGATGAATTAGATAAAAAAATTCTTTCTATCTTACATGAAGATGGACGGATTTCTTATACGGATTTAGGAAAAGAAGTAGGGGTATCCCGTGTCGCTGTACAAACACGAATTAATAATTTACTGGAAAAGGGTGTGATTGAAAAGTTCACGACTGTTATTAATCCAACGAAGGTTGGAATTCATGTTTCGGCTTTTTTTAATGTAGAAGTCGAACCAAAGTTTCTAGAGTCTGTTGCTGAGCTGCTTGAACAAGATCCCGCTGTAACGAGCTTATATCATATGACAGGCCCTAGTAAATTACATATGCATGGCATTTTTAGTGATAATCAAGAAATGGAACGCTTTTTAACGGAAAAGTTATACGCTGTAGAGGGCGTTGTCAGTGTAGATTGTCAAATTTTAATTAAGCGTTATAAAAGTAGAATGGGCATGAAGTTATAAGGGCTGACTAAGTCCCGAAAATAAAAAGCATCAATGAAAATCTAATGGATAGTCCCATTCTTTGCAGTATTTCGGAATATTGTCTTTCATGACTCGGCTGAAGGACATTTCTCTTGTTGGATTTCGGAATGTTGTCTTTCATGACTCAGCTGAAGGACATTTCCCTGTCTGGATTCCTAGAATGTGTCCTTCATGGCTCCGTTGAAGGACATTTCCTTGTCTGGATTTCTAAAGATTGTCCTTCATAACTTTTGGGGCAGCCTCCTAAGCCAAAAATCAAATAATCCACCTGTTTAAGGTGGATTATGACGTCCATGGGATAATAATTCCACCATACATAAAGGCAAGAATAATGACAAATGCCGGATGGATCTTGAATTTCCCTAATGCTAGAAAGGCAAAAAGCGCAATAATGAGTGAGTGTACGTAGCCGATTGAATGAACAGCATCGGTTGCTATCGTTACAGTAATAAGAAGCATCATAATGGCAATGACAGGTTGGGCGAGCAGCGATACCCCTTTGAAGACAAGGGAGTGACGATAACGTCGAATGATTTTTAGTAATAAAATGAGTGCAACCGCTGAAGGGACAACTGTACCGATTAACGCCATAATAAACCCTGGCCATCCGTATACTTCATATCCAACAAAGGCGGCGATTTTCGTAGCGATAGGTCCCGGAAGAGCATTACCGAGTGCCAGCATATTTGAAAATTCCGTATTGTTGAGCCAGCCATAACGGGTAACAATTTGGTCGTACATGAGTGGAATCGATGCAGGACCGCCGCCATATCCAAGAATATTGGCGATGAAAAAGGCTAAAAAGATGGGAAACCAAATCATGAGGCAGATTCCTCCTTCTTATCATTAGAATGGCGTTTTGATGCGAATTTACTTTTGAACTTAAAATGAACCGTTCCGTAGGCAAGGAAAATCATAATAACAATGCCTGGGTGTAAAGAAACAACTTGCAGAAGGATAAAAGAAAGAGCAAAGAAGACAATACCAAGGATGATACCCAGCCCTTTTACTGCTTTTTCACCGAATTCATACGCCATCTGTCCAAGCATTACAGCAACAACGGGCATCACAGCTGCAATCATGCTCGCTACAACGGCAGAACTGCTCAATACGCTTATAAAAGCGGCTAAAAATACCATCGCAAAACAAGTTGGTAAAATATGTGCACATACGCTTACAAGTGCTCCAGTCCATCCTTTTGTTACATAGCCTAAGTAAGCAGCCATTTTGGTTGCGATTGGTCCAGGTAATGTATTGGCAATCGCTAGCGTTTCACCGAATTCATCATCATCCAGCCATTGATAACGGGTAACCGCTTCATGGCGAATTAAGGGAATAACGGAAGGTCCACCGCCGAATCCTAAAATTCCGCTGCGCATCATGCCTACTGTTAATTCTTTATACCGATTTCCCATATGGGTTCCTCCTTACTGAATCTTCTAAACTATTTGTATTTATAATAACAAAAAATATTTCCAAAAGTATATAAAGTTTTTTAAAAAGTTACGAAGTGAAATAAAAATAGGGATTATATATAAAAAAAGAAATAAAAAATGATGAATGAATCAACAAATTGTTGTTAAAAAGAGGTATAATAAATTTACTGAATAGTTAATAAATTACAGGAGGGAAGAAGATGAAATCTATTGTTGGTACAAAAAGCATGGTTGTTAGTCCTCATTATTTAGCCTCAATGGCAGGGAATCAAATGTTAGAAAAAGGAGGAAATGCTTTTGACGCTGCGATTGCAGTGAGTGCTTGTCTTGCGGTAGTTTATCCGCATATGACGGGATTAGGCGGTGACTCTTTTTGGTTAACGTATAAGAAAAGTGAAGGGGAAATTCGCGGTTATAATGGCAGTGGAAGATCTGGAATGGGTGTGACAAGAGAAGCTTATAAGAATGAGACGAGCATTCCGTTTCGCGGAGTTCGCAGTGCCATTACAGTACCTGGAATGCTAGATAGCTGGGATGCTATTTTACAAGAGTATGGAACGATGACATTAGCTGAAGTATTACAGCCTGCAATCGAGTATGCAGAAAAGGGCTTCCCCATTACAAAAAATCAAGTTGTCTATACAGAGAAGAATCAAGAGTGGATTGCGAAAACCCCAGTTACTGCGGATATTTATATGCCAAATGGAAAGATTCCGCAAGCTGGTGAGCGATTTATTCAAAAGGATTTAGCTACTACATTAGCGTTGCTTGCAGAAAAAGGACGAGATGCTTTTTATAAAGGTGAACTAGCAGAAGAGATTGTTTCCTTTTTAAAAGAACAAGGCGGATTGCTTACAATAGATGATTTTGCCGCTCACCGTGGCAATTGGGTAGAGCCTATTTCAACAGATTATCGCGGTTATACGATTTATCAAGTGCCGCCTAACTCTCAAGGATTTGTTGGTTTGATGGCATTAAATATTCTTGAGAACTTTCAGTTACAAGAAATCAAACATGGATCAGCCGAATATTATCATTTACTTGTGGAGGCTTTAAAATCAGGTTTTCGTGATCGAAATCAGGTATTAACAGATCCGGAGTTTTTTGATATCCCGCTTGAAAAATTATTAAGTAAGCAATACGCGTCTAAACTAGCGGATGCGATTCAAACGGATGCGAAGCCATTGACGAGTCCTTCGCTTGGAAGTGATACAGCTTATGCCGCAGTCGTTGATGGTGATGGAAATGCGGTGTCGTTTATTCAAAGTTTATATTTTGAATTTGGTTCAGGGGTTGTTGCGGGGAATACGGGTGTTCTTTTACAAAACCGCGGTTCCTTCTTCTCGTTGGATCCGCACCATGTAAATACGTTGGAGTCTGCTAAGCGTTCGTTTCATACATTAATGCCGGCTATTGCTTGTCAAAATGGAGAGCCTCGTATTTTGTACGGAACGCAAGGCGGGGAAGGACAGCCGCAAACACAAACCGCGATTATTACTCGGATGATTGATTACGGAATGGACCCGCAACAGGCTATTAGTGAGCCGCGCTTTGTTTGGGGAAGAACGTGGGGAGAAGATAGTGAGGCTTTAAAAATCGAAAGTCGAGTAGCAGCCGATGCCATTCAAACGTTAAAGAACAAAGGACATCTCGTAGAAGTAGTTGAAGAATTCGATGGCATCATGGGGCACGCTCAAGCCATTCGAATTGATGAGCATAATTTCCTTCAAGGTGGAGTCGATCCAAGGGGCGATGGCGCTGCAATTGGGTCTTAAAAGAAGAATTGTTTATACGTATAAATATAGACAACTAGTCTTGTGAGACTTGTAAAATAACCTCTTATCCAAATTAAAATAATAGCCTTTTCTTATAATTTAATGACCATAAATACTTCAAGATCTAAGCCATCGAATCATTCGGTGACTTAGATCTATTTTATTGCTTTATTGTATTAAAGTTAGTTATAATTACCTATAATGTTTTCTGGGTTTTTCCTTATATGCACATCATACTATTTTATCAAAGGAGGTTTAATATGAAGCGTTATTTCATATGTATCTTATCATTTTTATTAGTATTCACTTTTACCTCAACTACTTTTGCAGCCAGCAAATTTACGTTGACAAAACAGTGGACATACAAAGTTGGTGAATCTTCATTGCCGGAAAAATGGATATATCATGTAACCAAAAATGGTTCAGCGTTTTATATTATGGGTACTGGAACGGGTTATGCCAAAATGATTATCTTAAGCCCTAAAGGGAAAAAGGTTTGGAGTACAGAACTTCGTGAATTTCATGGGGTTTCGAAAAAGGACACTTTATACGTGCTTGACGAGAATATGAAGAACATAATAGAAATCAATGAACAAGGAAAAAAAATTTCCTCTATTAAATACTCAGATAAGGCACTCAAAAATCTAACAATTGTTAAGCCGAATATGGAAAACTGGGATAGGGAACCTTCTAAAAAAATTGTACAAACATTAGAAAAAACGAAGCTTCCTGCTTTTATTAAAGATAAAAAAGGGTTTGAGAAAAAGTACGGAAAAGGAGCTAGTTATTATTCATATTATACAGCTGAATCACAAGGGTCTACTGTATACATCCTTGCCAATTATAGTATTACTGGCACAAAAGCAGGTAAGGAAAGCTCTTCACATTCTGTGCTCTTTACCTTTTCAAAGAGCGGAAAATATTTATCACAAAAAGACCTTGGCGACTATCATGGTGCGGACATAGACGTTTCTACAAAAGAAAATATATATGTTTCGTTGAATAAAAGGGATGTATCAAAACCTTATGCTATCATTAAAGTATTGAACAAAAAGAATTCAACATTGAAAGAAATTAAACTTAGTGAGCAATCTATTTGGGATGGAAAGTTGTATAAAGACAAATTATATATTGTTTCAGATAAATATTTTTATATGTATAAATAAAAGATAGACATAAAGATTTGCTCAAAATGAAGCATTATTGGTGTATTTTTTATTTAGAACAATTTATTATGTAGGGAAAATTCCCCTCAAAAAATGCCTATCTCTATAATGAGACAGGCATTTTTTTAGCTTCCACGATACACTTGATATCCCCAAGGAGAAACAAGCAGGGGTACGTGATAGTGGGACGCAGGATTGGAGATTCCGAACCGGACTGGGATTTGTTCTAGAAAAGGAGGATCTGGTAAAACTACCTCCTTATTTCTGAAATATTCACCAATATAAAAGAGTAGTTCATAGCTTCCTGTTGTGACCTCCTCATCTGAAAGCAGGGGAGCGTCACAACGTCCATCTTCATTCGTAACAGCTGTACGAATAAGTTTTCGTTCGTTTGATGTTGGTTCGAAATAATACAGTTCAATTTTTACGTTGGCAGCGGGTTGGCCGTGAGATAAATCGAGAATATGTGTTGTTAAGCCTGTCATAAGCGCTCCTTATTGATAAGATTATTGTTTGCTGCTGCAGCTTCGTTTTTCATAGTCGTTTTTTCAAGTAGCCGCAGTTTAGATATTTGGTAAATTTGTAATAATGCTGTTTCGAATTCCGCTTCTGCTGGATTGTCAATTCTTATGTTCATCGCTTCATAAATTTGATGTTTATCTTTGCCGCGAACAGCAATGATGAATGGAAAGCCAAATTTAGATTGGTAATGTTGGTTTAATGTAAGAAAGTTTTCGTATTCTGCAGGAGTGAGATTTTGTAATCCAGCTCCTTGCTGTTCATTGATAGAATCTTGGCTCATTTGCACTTTGTCGCCGAGATTAGGGTGAGCTTGGATGAGTGTAAGCTTTTCTTCAGTGGAGGCGTTTTTAACAATGCTCACCATATGTTGATGCATCTCTTGAAAAGAAGAGAATGGTTTGGCATCATATGCTTTTTCAGCAATCCAAGCTGAATGTTCAAATAAATCGCCGAACAGTTGGACGAACTCCTCCCGGCTTGTTTGATTGACGGTTTCGAGAGTTAACATATATGGTAGCTCCTTTTAAGAAATTTTAGATGATAATTCGACTTGTTGAGAGACAGGATCTGCCTGCTTTGTTTTTGTTTTAGAGAGAAGTAAATTGATTAAAATCGCTGCTAAGCTCCCCGTAATGATACCATCTCCGACAATGATTTTTAATCCTTCCGGAAGGCTGGAGAATAATTCAGGAACTACTGTTGCACCAAGACCTAGTGAGATTGAGCAAGCGATAATCAGTAAGTTGTTGTTATCGGAAAAATCTACATTATTCAGCATTCTAATACCGGATGAAACAACCATTCCGAACATGACAACCGTTGCGCCGCCGAGTACAGGGGTTGGGATGATTGTTGCTAATGCTGCGATTTTTGGAACTAAACCAAGCCCGATTAGAAGAAATCCAGCGGCGATTGTAACATTTCGTGTTTTAATGCCTGATAATTGAACAAGTCCGACGTTTTGAGCGAAAGTACTGTAGGGGAAAGCGTTGAAAAGACCTCCTAATGTGAAGGCAAGCCCTTCCGCTCGATAGCCGCGAACGAGATCTTGTTCAGAAAGCTCTCGACCCGTAATTTTTCCAAGTGCAAGGAAAGCGCCGGTAGATTCCACGATAATGACGATTCCAACGATAATCATTGTTAGGACAGGAATAACCTCGAATGTCGGGACACCAAAGTAAAAGGGCATTGGTAAGTGGAACCAAGATGCTTCGCGAACAGGAGTTAAATCAACCTTACCTGTGAATGCATAGGCAATTGTTCCAATGATAATACCGATTAAAACGGAAATGGAACGAATGAAGCCTGTGAAGAAACGATTGATTAATAAGATGATTGTTAAAACACCGAGGGAAAGAATTAAATTTTCGGCTGATCCAAAAGTAGAGCTGTTTGGTCCGCCAGCCATATTTTTAATACCTGTAGGGATGAGTGAAAGTCCGATAATCATGACTACTGTACCTGTTACAACAGGCGGAAATAATTTAATCAGTTTACCTAAGATGTTTGAGCAGAGAATGATGAATAGTCCGGCTGCGATAATAGCTCCGTATATAGCGGTGATTCCGTAGTTTATACCAACTGAAATCATCGGTGTAACAGCAACGAAGGAAGTGCCTAATACAACAGGTAATCCAATGCCGAAAAATTTGTTTTTCCATGTTTGAAGTAAAGTGGCAATTCCGCACGTTAATAAATCAATAGCGATTAGATAAGATAGCTGCTGTGCATTAAATCCTAGTGTTCCGCCAACAATTAATGGGACAAGAACAGCACCAGCATACATAGCAAGTATATGTTGAAGCCCGAGTGAAAGCGTTTTTGTTTTTCCGATTTGATCACCCATAATAAAACTCCTTCCTGAAATAAATGTTACTTTTATTAACATAAAATGTTATTGATATTTACATACTAATAAATATTCTGAAAATTGTCATTAGATAATATAGACAATATTCATCTAGTTATCTAGGCATTTTGTCTAAGTGTGGGATAAAAAAGAAAGACTTCTAAGTTAGAAAAAT
Organism: Peribacillus sp. Hz7; assembly: GCF_042136355.1. Taxonomy (NCBI): domain Bacteria; kingdom Bacillati; phylum Bacillota; class Bacilli; order Caryophanales; family Bacillaceae; genus Peribacillus; species Peribacillus sp. Hz7. Next base: position 16,889 of record NZ_JBHHJV010000019.1, on the reverse strand, counting down.
CTAACTCAAAAGTCTCTCCTATAGATTTAATAATGTTTTAATTCGCAGAGCAATTCGGATTTGAAGGGTTGTATCGGCATCTTTTAAACTTTTTCCTAATAAATCTTCGCATTTCTCTAACCGGTATATGACTGTATTTCGATGTACATATAGACGTTTAGCTGTCTCCGAGATTTGACAGTGCGTTTCTAAATAAACAGACATGGTTTGCAACAGAATATTCTCTTCCTCTTTATTCGTTGTAGTAAATCCTTGCAATGTGTAAGTATAGAAGTTTTTAAGATCTTCTTGAGGAATAGCGCGCAATAATTCGATAATGTCTTTTGTTCGGTAAAAGCTAATATATTGCGTTTTTCGTGAAAGACTGCCTTCTTTTAGAGCGCTCTTTGCTTCTATGAAGGCGTTTTTTATATGAAAGAAATTTTGACTAAAGTTACTAACCCCGAATGAAATCGTTGTTTCAAAGTGTGTGGAAATCTTCGTTTGAAGCTCGCTCAATAGTTCGGTAATGAAGTCCATCGTGTCACTTGAAACTTCTTCTCCTTCATATAACAGAATGCATAGCTTTCCTTTTGAAAAAAAGTGAATGGAAATCGTTGAATCGAACAACTCTTCTTCAATGAATTCAAAAATCGTATCTATTTTTTGTTGGAGCTCGCTATAACTAGTGTTTATGTTTGTTTCATCTAATTTGCCGACTAAGCATATGTACGGTTTGTTCACTTGTATGGAAAATTCTTTTGCGCGATTTGTAATTTCCTCCTGGGATGAGAAAGCATCTTCTAGAAAATGAGTGAAAAAATCATTGCGAACACTACGTTCATGTTGTTTGAGTGTATGTTCTTGCATAAGGGCAAAAGAAATGACATTGGTAGCTTGTTCGATTGTTAGTGTAGTAAGGTGGTCGGACCCTTTGATTTCTCCTAAAATAGCTAAATAACCAAAATTTTTACCACTTGTATAGATAGGAAAGACGGAATAGGTTTGCTGGTTAAAGAGAACGGAAAAAGAAAGGAACGTTGTCTTTGAGATGGAAAAACTAAACCCTTCTGTTAGTAAATGCTTGATGATGGTGAGAGGCTTGGAGTTTGAGTTTGGCTGTGAAGTTGGTTTTAGGTATTGGTTAATTAATACGATAGGAAAGCCAATCATTTCTGATAAACGGTCTAATAATTTTGGAATCCCTTTTCCGTCCATGATTAAATTAGTGAATTGTTTATGTGTTTCCATGACATATGTTAATTCATTGGCTCTTTGATTAAGGATTGCATGGAGGGAGTGATTGACAATTTCGCCGAGTGATTGTTCCAATGGGAGCTCTATGATAGGAAAGGCTAATTGATTAGCTGTCTCGATAACTTTTTCAGGTACCTCCTGAACGAAGCGTTTTGTTTTAATGCCAAGTCCAGCACAGTTTTGTTCAGCCATAGCCTCAACAAGCTCGAGAAGGGCATCTGGGTGGTCTTTTAAATGATAGGCTGTTGTGACGAGCAGCTCGTTTGGTTTGAGATAAGGGATGATATCGGGTGCATCCATCATATTGACGGTAAAAACTTCGCGTTCCATTCCTGCTGATCCGGCGATTAGATTTGTGTTGGCTAAGTTGGGAATTTGCAATAATTCGGCAATCTTCATAACGAACCTCCTTAGTGTGCTAACAATAAAATTTCTTTTATATTATCATACAATTCCTTTGGCATATCTTCTAAAATGAACTTTTTCGATTGTGAAAGGTTACAAAATATCAATATATGTAAGGAAATATAACATATAAGAATGATTTTTGTTACAATTTTTGCTACTATTTAAAAAAGTAGCATGAAAGGAAGCGAATACGGATGAATGAATCTATGGCGATAAAAAAGAAAAAAAGAGTCACTCCAATGCCGAAACAGTGTACATTTAGTGCGGAAGATTGGACCGTTTTATCTCAATATTGGTATCCGGTGGCGACGATTGAAGAAGTGACGGAAAAGCCAATCGGTATTAAGTTATTAGATGTTCATCTTGTGTTATATCGGGCGAATGGAAAGATTATTGTCGCGCGCGATTTATGTCTTCATCGTGGTGTTCCACTTAGTATGGGGTGGGTGGAAGGAGATGACATCGTTTGTCCTTATCACGGATTTCGTTATGGACCTGAAGGAAATTGTACATCTATTCCAGCTCATCCTGATGCGAAAATCTCTCCGCGTCTTTGTATCACCATTTATCCGACTGTAGAGCGCTATGGGTTAGTATGGACTTCGCTAGCTGGAGAGGAAGAGAATATTCCGCCGCTTGAGGCGTGGGATGATGAAGAATATTTGAATATTTTACCGCCGTTTATTGATATTGCAGGATCTGCTGGTCGTCAAATGGAAGGATTTTTGGATGTGGCCCACTTTGCTTGGGTTCATTCGAAAAGCTTTGCTGACCGAAATAATGCATTTGTTCCAAGCTACAAAGTAGATAAAACAGATTATGGTTTGCATGTCGAGTATGTAAGTACGGTTAGCAATTATGGCAAGAGTCAACAACATTTAGAGCCGCCCGGTTTTAAATGGTTACGAGTGTTTGATGTATATCCTCCTTTTGCTGCTCGTTTGACTGTTCATTTTCCGAATAACGGGAAGTTGTTTATTTTAAATTGTGCAAGTCCTGTTTCTGCCCGTCAAACGCGCATGTTTTCCCCAATGGCAAGAAATTTCGATAAAGATGCACCGATTGAAGATACGTACGAGTTTAATTTGCAAATTTTTAATGAAGACCGTGAAATGGTGGAAAATCAAAAGCCCGAAGAGTTACCTTTAGACCTGCAAGCGGAGGCTCATATTGCAGCAGATAAAACATCGATTAATTATCGTCAAATTCTGAGACAAATGGGATTAGGGGAGAATTATACGAGTTAATTTGTATGAAGAGGGTGTCCTATAATCTGTAGGCACGCTCTTCTTTGTAACCTCGGCTATGCTAAACGATATCGCTAATTAATCGCTTTATACAATTCAGCTTTAGCGTTGGTTAGATTGCACAAAAAGATAAACAAATTCGCACATATTTGCTAATGAAGCCTGCGATGCTAAAACGTAAAATAGTAGTCAACTACAGAACAGTTGAAGGGAAGGATTGTGATGGCGATACCGCTAGAAACTATTTCAGGGAAAAACAATGTTGTCTCAATGATTGAATGGCTGGCTTCCTTTGGAGCTACAGCAAATGGAGGCGTCACTCGTTTACTATATTCGAAAGCATGGGTTCAAGCACAACAAGCATTAAAAGCAGAAATGAAATCGATTGGACTCGATGCATATTTTGATAGTGTAGGGAATTTATTCGGTCGATTAGACGGAACTGAATCAGATGGTAAAGCAATCTTAACAGGCTCTCATATTGACACGGTTGTTGATGGTGGAAAATATGATGGGGCTTACGGGGTTATTGCCAGTTTACTAGCTGTAAAAAGATTGAAAGCTAGGTATGGAACACCGAAAAAAACAATTGAGGTCGTGTCTTTATGCGAAGAAGAAGGCAGTCGTTTTCCATTAACATTTTGGGGTTCAAGAAACATTCAGGGTGCATACAGTCTGGATCAAGTACGAGTCGTAAAGGATTCAGAAGGGATTTCATTTCTTGATGCTATGAGGGAAGCGGGTTTTCCTCCGGAGAATTATCAATCACCTAAACGTCAGGATATTGAACGATTTGTTGAAGTTCATATCGAACAAGGTATTGTGTTAGAGAAGAATAAGAAATCATTAGGCATTGTAAGTCATATTGTTGGTCAACGTCGTTTTACGGTCACGATTGTTGGTGAAAGTAACCATGCTGGAACAACACCGATGTATTTTAGAAAAGATGCTGTCAGTGTTGCTTCGGAGCTTATTACTTTTTTAACAAAGCGTGCACAAGAAATCGATTCGCATTTAGTAGCAACCGTTGGGAAGATAGTGGTTAAGCCGAATGTTCCGAATGTAGTTGCTGGAGAAATTGAATTTAGTCTAGATATTCGTCATCATCAAGAAGAAGTGTTACAGCGATATTGCCAAGAACTCTTTGCATATATGGAAGAAAAAGTAGAGAAAGCAGGTATGACCATCACGATTTCGAAATGGATGGATGTAAAGCCTGTTGAATTGAATCGTGAAATGAATACAGTAATTCAGCAATTGGCTGATACACACCAGATTTCCTATCAAAATATGATAAGCGGCGCTGGACATGATTCGCAAGTATTTGGAAGTTTTTGTCCAACGAACCTGATTTTTATTCCTAGTCATAATGGAATTAGCCATTCTCCAAGAGAGTTTACGAGCGTTGAAGATTTAGAAACAGGAATCGAGATTTTAAGTGAAATATTATATAAATTAGCGTATTAAAGGGAGCTGACAATCATGAAATATTCTGAACTACATACCCCGCTAAGAACGATTATGACGCCGGGGCCAGTTGAAGTTGATCCACGAGTGCTACGAGCAATGAGCACACCTATATTAGGACAATTTGATCCTGCTTTTACAAACATCATGAATGAGGTTATGGAGATGCTTCGCCAACTTTTTCAAACGAATAATCGTTGGGCATTTCCAGTAGATGGGACATCAAGGTCAGGAAACGAAGCGGTTCTTTGCAGCATTATTGAACCGGGAGATCGTGTATTAGTACCGATTTTCGGTCGGTTTGGTCATTTGTTTGTCGAGATTTGCGAACGTTATGGTGCTGAAGTACACACGATAGAATGTCCTTGGGGAGAAGTATTTGAACCGGAAGAGGTTATTGAGGAAATTAAAAAAGTTTCACCGAAGATCGTGGCGCTAGTTCATGGGGAAACGTCAACAGGGTGCATGCAGCCATTGAAGGAGATTGGTCAGGCGTGTCGAGAGCTAGATGTTCTTCTAGTCGTTGATGCGGTTGCTTCAATTGGCGGTACAGATATTAAAGTAGATGAATGGTGTATTGATGCTATGATTGGCGGTACTCAAAAATGTTTATCGGTACCCTCTGGTATGGCACCGATTACGTATAACGATAGAATTGAGAAAATTCTGTCAGAAAGAAAAAAAGTAGAGCGCGGGATTGCGACAGCGGAGGACTTACAACAAGTTCGAAAGGGTATACCGATTAAAAGTAATTATTTTGATTTAAGTATGCTTCAAGATTATTGGGGACCGCGCCGCTTGAATCATCATACAGAAGCAACCTCAATGTTGTACGCGCTTCGAGAGGGATTACGTCTCGTTTTGGAAGAAGGGCTAGAAGAGAGATTTGAGCGTCATGCCTTTCATGAAGCGGCATTAGTTGCTGGTCTAGAAGCAATGGGGTTAACCTTGTTCGGAAGTCGCAAACATAAGCTGCCTTGTGTCACGTGTATCGAAATTCCTTCAGGCATAGACGGGGAATCCGTACGCAGTATGTTATTAAATCAATTTGGGATTGAAATTGCGTCTTCATTTGGACCGCTTCAAGGAAAGATTTGGAGAATTGGAACGATGGGTTATAGCTGTCGAAAGGAAAATGTTTTGTTTGTGCTAGGTGCTTTAGAGGCGGTGTTATTGCGTCACGGTTTTGAAGTGAAGCGAGGAGAAGCGTTACAAGCCGCTCTTAATGTTTACATGGCGGAAGTGAAAGAGCCTGTGAAGGAGGAGTAAGAGTATGGAGACATACGATCTAATTATCCGTGATGGCTTAGTTGTGTTACCGACGGAAGTTAAACGAACGAATATTGCGGTGAAAGATGGAGTGATTGTTGAGATTGCCGATCATCTTGTTGGAGAGGCTGCAGCGGAATGGCGAGCAGATGGTCAATATGTTTTTCCAGGGATGATTGATGTTCATGTTCATTTCAGTGAGCCGGGACGTGCGCATTGGGAAGGATTTGAAACGGGATCGCAAATGATGGCAGCAGGAGGCTGTACAACGTATTTCGATATGCCGCTGAATGGGATTCCTTCAACGGTCCATAAAGAAGCATTGCTTGAGAAAGCGGATATGGCTGCTCGAAAATCATCTATTGATTTTGGATTATGGGGCGGACTTGTCCCAGGAAATATTGCGGATTTAAGAGAGCTTGCGGAGTCCGGAGTAGTAGGGTTTAAAGCCTTTCTTTCAGCGTCTGGTAATGAAGAGTTTGAACGAGTGGACGATCTAACCTTATTGAACGGGATGAAGACGATTGCTTCATTAGGCAAAGTATTGGCATTGCATGCTGAAAGTGAGGCAATCACAAGCTGGTTACAAGCAGAAAAAGTTCAGGCAGGGCTAATCAGTGCAAAGGACTATGCTGCTGCAAGACCGGTGCTTGCGGAAGTAGAGGCGGTAGAACGAGCATTAACGTATGCAGAATTAACGGGATGCCCGCTCCATTTTGTTCACATTAGCAGTGCGGCGGCTGTTGAAAAAATTGAGCAGGCGAAAAAACGAGGGCTTAATGTTACAGTAGAAACTTGTCCGCACTATTTACTGTTTAGTGATGAGGCTGTTGTAGAAAAAGGACCAGTTGCAAAATGTGCACCACCGTTACGATCTCAATCTGAACAAGAAAAGCTTATCGAATTATTTAAAGAAGGCAAATTTGATATGATTTCTTCCGATCATTCACCTTGTCCGTATGAATTGAAGGATCCAGCGGTTCATAGTTTTTTTGAAGCTTGGGGAGGAATTAGCGGCGGCCAATTTTCATTGCTGTCTGTCATTCAATTGGCAATCGAGCATGATATTCCTTTTTTCAAAATAGCTGAAGTAACCGCTGCTGCTCCTGCAAAAAGATTTGGATTATCAGCTACGAAAGGGAGCATACAGGTCGGAATGGATGCTGATTTTGCCATTGTTTCCTTGAAGGAGCCGTTTATGGTGACAGAGGATCGATTCTTTGCGAAGCATAAGCAAACGATTTATAACGGTCATACATTTCCTTGTACAGTCGTCGCCACAATGAATCGTGGACGTGTTGTGTATCATAGAGGAGGCTTTAGTAAATATAAAGGAAAATGGATGAAGAACAAGCGAAAAGAAGAGCCGGCTATTATTTTTAAATAAAGTGAAACTTCCGTATATGAAAAAAGTTAGAAACTCTTCATATTCGCTAGCATTTAATTGATATGTATGTAGAAAGCTTTCATCATCCATTGACCGGTATTCGTATATGCTGCTATTGAGTTGCAAAAATGCATGATACTTTTTTGTGTCATGCGCTTTTTGATTAAACTTTACTTCAAAGCCGCACTAGTTCAGGTAACATGGCTGGTATTTTAAAAGACTGAGAATGTTCATATGTAGAACACTTTGTCATAAAGTCTTCGAACATTTTACAATCATAGACACTTATGTGAGAGAATTTATGAATGTTCCCCATTGTATTTATCGCACGCCTTAACCATTAAACTTGTAAGAAATCACTTTATGGCACCCATCGATTTTATGTCTATGTCTACGGAAACATTAATGTTTGATTCCGCAAGAGCTTCACCCCAATGCTCCTCAACTTTTTTATATTGTTCATATTGATAGGCTCTCGCATAAAGTCCGAGTCCGATTGGATCAATTTTATTTTCTTGGATTTTCTTAATAAGACCCACAAATCGAGAGTTTAATTCTTTCTCAATCATCTTCTCCAGTTCTTTTTCTTTTACCTTACCTACAGGAAATAATTGTTCTACAATAGTTACGGTCATATGAATCTTATAGTTGAAATGAAATTTATGCTGGTCGTATTTGGTCTTTACTTTGGATTTAACCCGATTAACATCTATACTTAACTCGTTCTTATTAAAGATTCCTCCCTTGTCATCCAACGATTTCATCGGAATGGTAAGGGTTAATTCTTGCTTCTGTTCCTCCTTTAAGATAAGCAGGAGTGACGAATCTTGAATACCAAGAGTGTCAACATACTTTCCATTCTCATTCAACAATGACACTCCAACGAATTCAAGATTTTTTTCTTTTTTTATTTCCGAAATTGAAGAAGTCAATCCCTTCTCGTACATTTGTCTATGGAGCACCTGAAGAGTATTATTTACAGTTCTTGATCTCTCATTGTTTTTATCGATGGTTTCCTTCAAATGCAAAGCTAATTGTGGTTTATCTGCTGGGTTATAAAAAATAACGTCAGATACAGGACCATCAACTACAATGACTCTTGTATTTATGGAAAAGGTAGGATTCCGATATACCGTATCCAAGATAGAAAACCAATCTTCATGTTCTAGTACTCGTTTTCCTAACAGTAATACTTGAATTTTCGCAGCAGTGACCTCTCCTGTTGCCAAAGCATCAAAATATTTCCTAGATCCCCGTATTGATTCTGCCTTTAATTCGTAGGTTTCAATATTTTTTTTGGCATCTTTATTAAAGACTGGACTTGATTCAGAAATGATTAGATTATTTTGATCATCGAGATCAACACCAAGTATCAAGGAAATCGTTAAATCCTCTAGTGGGACATGTCTTCCACAGCTTGAAAGTATCGCGATAAGAAAAATGAAAAGAATGGCAAGACACATGCGTTTCATTTAATTGTCCTCCTTTTAAAAAGCCCGTGCACCCAGACATATCCCCATAAACATAAAGGAAAAGCAAACGCAAGAATCATTCCAGCTTGTTCGGTTACTTGCTGAAGGTGGGTATTTCCATCAAAACTAGGAGGAAATAACACAACAACTGCAAATTCAATTAGCAAAAACCAGGCTAAATGTCTACTATGATCTTGTTTTCCAACCAACTGACTTGTACAAAATACTGTCATAAACATGAATGGCAGGACCGTTGTAGACATCACAAATAAATAAAAAGAAAAAAATACAATTTCCAGTCTTTCGATAAATTTAAATTCAAGAACCTTTAACATCTCGATTGTAGGTTCATTATATATGGTAATTTCATCAGGACTATAAAAGACAAAGGCTCCTATAGTGACCATTAAGAATGCGAGCAACGAAAGTGTATTAGCAATAACAACTCCTATAGAGGCTTTCTCCTTCTTTTGTAAAAAAGGATAGAGAAAAAATACTATTTCAAAACCTAAAAAAGAAAAAATGGCCGTTTTTACAGTGGTGATAATTGGTAACCACCCTTCCTTAAGAACCGGAAATAAATGAAGCCAATGGGCATATTGTAAAGGAATTAAATAAATGATAATCGTCCACAATGTCATGAAAAAAATGAGTTCAGAATACCTGCCTAATATATTGATGTTTTTCCGAGCGATTTGATAGCTAGGAATTGATAACAGCAAAATTAATACGTATACCTCGGTACGGGGTAAAATCCATGCTTGGATAAAGAGAGCCTCTCTAATAAAAACAACATTAGCCAATAAAGCAAAATACAATGCAAATATGATAGTAGCTGCCCTTCCAATCCATTTTCCGAAATAATGGGTTAAAAGATCAAGGATTGTTCCATTCGGGTATTTCTTCATAATTTGGATAATGATTAAACTAGACATTGTCGCAAGAAACCAAGAAATGATAATGACTATCCAGCCATCTGTCCCTGCTTTTTGAGCTAATTCACGTGGCAGGGTTAATACGCCAACCCCCATTTGCACTCCGTGAATCAATAAAATAAATTGCATCAATGTAATTTTATTGTTTATGTTTATCATCATTGCTCGTCATCCTTTGGACGATTGGAATTTGCTTTTATCATTTGAATGGCTTTTGTGCTTAAAGGGCGCTTATTGATTGACCACTGTGGAAATCGAATAAATACGTCCTTCCAATCTGGAAATCGTAAAGGTGCAATTGGACTGCCGTACGGAGTTCCTAAAGATTCAAGCGCAATGAAATGTCCTAGTAAGATCATTAAACCAACCGTAAGTCCCACAAATCCGAACAACGAAGCAAGTATCATCATTGGGAACCGGATGATTCGAATGGCTGAACCCATTTCATAATTGGGAATAATAAAAGAGGCCACGGCTGTCAAAGCTACAACAATCACCATGATATTACTTACAATTCCTGCATCTACAGCCGCTTGACCAATGACAATACCGCCAACAATCCCTACCGTTTGTCCAATTTTAGTTGGAAGTCGGATCCCCGCCTCCCTTAGCATTTCTAAAGTAAGCTCCATAATAAATGCTTCAATATAAGGAGGAAAGGGAATCCGTTCTCTTGATGCGCCTAAGGACAATAGCAGCTTTAAAGGGATGACTTCAAAATGAAAGGAAATAATGGCGATATATGTAGCAGGTAGAAATATGGCCATAAAAAAACCGAAATATCTCATTAGACGAATAAAAGAAGCGACCATCCAGCGGGAGCTATAATCATCTATGGTTTTGAAGAAGGAATCAAATGTTACGGGTCCGATTATTACATTCGGTGATCGGTCTACCACTGTTGCGATTCTTCCTTGTAAAATCTCTGAAGCCGCAAAATCAGGACGTTCTGTCAGTAATAGTTGCGGAAAAGGAGAGTATGGATGATCTTCAATGTATTCTGCAAGTACACCCGCGTTTATAATGCTATCGACATCCACTTTCTGTATTCGTTCCTCAAGCTCCTTCAACACTTCTGGATTCGCGACATCTGCTAGATACAAGATAGATAGCTTCAATTTCCCCCTTTCACCAACAGTCATTTCTTTTATTTTCAGTTCCCGGTTGCGAATCTGATTACGAATTAGCGCAACATTATCATTTCCGGTCTCGGTAAATCCAACATGTGGTCCAGTTAGGGAAGATTCTATTGGTGTATCTTCAATAGGTCTTTTAGGAAAATTAGTCGTATCATATATATAGGCTTCTGTACGTTTATCTACAAACAAGACGCATTCACCATTTAAAATCGCGCTCTCAATTTGTGGCCACGTATTCGTTTCTTTGATGTGACCAAGTGATATTCTTAAATCAGATTCACTATTATTCTTGCCATCCTCAAATAAAAGTGGGTTCAGCACATGATCAAAAATTGTTGTACTATCGGTTATTCCACTCAAATAAACTAGTGCTGCTTGGCTCTGTGTTTGTTTTATCACTAAATACCTCACAATGAGATCTGGTGCATCGCAAAAAATGGAATGAACTTCTGCAATATTGTCCATTAATTCGGAGCTTATCAGACCTTGGTGGAGGCTATTATTAAGTTGTTGAGAAGAACTGGGTTTCTGATTGTATCTTCGAAAAAATAGCATTAAGGATTCCACCTAATATTATGATGATTTAGTTTGTATCTTAGGTTGGAAAATCATGCATTTGTTTTCTTTTTAAAAGCACATTATGTCATAACCGTAATAAGGATAGTGCTGGTTAACCGTGTTATATGGTATAGTTCCTTATGTTAAAATAGAGGTAACAAAAGATTGACTCTTCTATTTGCGATATTATACGATATAACGAGTTAATAGAAATGTAAGGACGGTAAGCGGGGGCGTGCCTAGATATTCAAATAGGGGCTCCTTCTTTTATGTATGTGAAAGGACAAACAATATGGAAGACATCATTCTTAGTATGATTGAAGCGTTTAAATCATTATCTTATTTTGGCGTTATGCTCGCTTTATGTTTTGAATTTGTGCCGGCTGAGTTGGTGCTGCCTCTTGCAGGATACTGGGTGTATCAAGGCGATATGAACTTATATGTCGTTATTCTCTTTGGAACTATCGGGGGGGTACTTGGTCCTTTGACGCTTTATGCGTTAGGAAGATATGGAGGGCGCCCGCTTGTTAAGAAGTATGGAAAGTATTTTTTAATTAAGGAAGAACAAATCGATAAAGCGGATCGCTTTTTTGATAAGTATGGTGCAAGCATCGCCTTTTTTGGGCGCTTTGTTCCAGGGATTCGGACTGCGATTTCATTGCCATGCGGCATCATGAAGATGAGCGTATGGAAGTTTTGTGTATATACTTTTTTTGCTATGCTGCCCGTAACCGCAGCTTATGTCTATTTAGGGTATAAACTTGGACCGCGTTGGGAGCAGGCTGGTGAAATTTTCTCTCAATATGCAAACTATTTATTAATTCCGATTTTCTTGTTTGTTGTTTGGCTTATTGTGAAAGCGAGAAAAAATAAACAGAAAGGTGCCTAACAAGAGGCACCTTTTTGTTTTTCTTAGAAGCAGCCGCCAAATCCCCAACTAGCACCAATAATAATTAACAAAATAAATAAAACAACTAGCAATGCAAAGCCAGAGCTGTGTCCACCACAGCCTCCATCAACATGACCACCCATTTGTGCATTCCTCCTTTGAAGCCTAGAATACATTCATACTATGCCAACTAGGCTGCATTGTTTATTGTATTGAGAAAAATGGGCGGACTTTTCATCCTTCTCATAGGATTTAACAGTTTGGATAAAATAAGTCTCAAATAAAGAACGGAGGCTTAACTTATGAAAGAAAAGAATCTGACTTTACAGAAAAAGGAAGAACCCTTAGACCAGCATAGTTTTGTTTGCAGTGATGAATTATTTGAAAAAGACCTGAGAGCTATTGTAGATGATACGGCTCGTGCTGAGGATGAAACTTCCATGTAAATGAGAAAAAGAGCTGGCTAAGCTCTTTTTTACTTTAAGGCTCTGTTGATGCTTGGCTCATTTTCGTTCTGCCCCCATGAAACGCCCTCAATTGTATAATCAGCAATATTAGTTAACAAAGCCTATTTTAAAGGGGGACAGTCAACATGTTCTTGACACATTTCTAAAGTATGCTAAAGCTATGTCTGTCAGGAGCTGTTACCTTCAATGGCGCTTGTTTTGTCAATTGATTATAATCTAGGGAGAGGGGGCGTCCGATTAGTATGAAAAAGATATTAGTGGTGGAAGATGAAATCGCCATTTCTATGGTGTTGAAAGCCTATTTACAGCGTGCGGGGTTTGAAGTAATTCAAGTATATGATGGGCTTAAAGCAATGTCTGTATTTACGGATATTCAGCCGGATCTTGTGTTATTAGATGTCATGTTGCCGGGAAAAGAGGGCTGGGACATCCTTACTGAAATTCGTGAGGAAAGTGCATGTCCAGTGATTATGTTAACAGCCTTAACGGATGTAGATTATCGATTATCTGGCTTTCAATCGGGGGCGGATGATTATATTGCTAAACCGTTTGTAGCGGATGAAGTTGTTGCAAGGGTACAAGCGGTATTGCGTCGGTCGCCCCGTTTTGTTACGGATGAAGGTGAAGAGCATATTCGTAAGTTTGGAAGATTACGTGTAGACTTTCAGGCCTATACTGTAGAGCTAGACAATAAGGAAGTCAATTTAACTCCACGCGATTTGTCGTTGTTTCTTTTCTTTGCGAAGCATCCTAATCAAATTTTTACAAGGGAGCAGTTGATTGAACATGTTTGGGGAATGGATTACGGCGGAAGCGATCGAGCGGTTGACTTGGCGATTAAACGTCTAAGGAAGGCGCTTGAAGAGTGGCCTGAGTCAGAAGGGGAAATTAAAACGTTGCGTGGATTGGGGTATCAGTTAAGTGTCTATCAAAGTTAAAAAACGGACGACATTATTACGATATTGGACTACTAGATATATTATTACTTTGATGACAGGTGTGCTTATTTTATCGCTTTTTTCTTTATGGTGGATGGAAAAAACAGCACTGGAATATCGTTTAAGCCTGCTTAAGTATTTAGCAGATGAAACAGCCGATCGTGCGATTAAGGATAATGGACAAATTGTTGTTGGACCAATGTTGGCTGAAATTATTGAAGAACGGGAAAAAATTCTTCATTTGGATCAACAGCCTATTATTTATATTGTGGATGTGGACGGTAATATTATTTATACGATGCCGCAATTATACATTAAGCCTGAGGACAGGCAGCTTCCGTCTATCATTATGGATAGTAAGGATATCATGCAAAGAGTTGAAATAAAGGAAGATAGTCAATTATATGTGATTAAGTCTCCAATTAATTTTGACTATGAGACAAAAGGATGGGTCGTAATCGCTCAAGAAGAAGGGGCGTTGAAGGAAGTAAACCAAGATCACGGCTGGTTGGCGATGATGATGGGGGCAGTACTTGTATTAGGCTGTAGTGTCATTTATGTTCTTTCACGAAAAATATCACGCCCTATTCAAAATGTTGCGAATGCTGCCGTTCAAGTACGCAAAGGAAATTATGATACTAACTTAAAAGAAGAAGAAGCCCGTGAAGAAGAGATTTATGAATTGGTGGAGTCATTTAAGGCGATGACAAGTCGATTGAAACAAAGTGATAAAATGAGAGCTGAAATGCTTGCTGGGGTGACCCATGATTTAAAAACCCCCGTAACTTCTATAAGTGGACTTATTCAGGCTGTAAAAGATGATGTCGTGACAGGGGAGGAAAGAAAGGAATTTTTAGATATATCTTTAAAAGAAACGCAGCGTTTGCAACGAATGATTGAAGATTTGCTGGATTATAATGCAATGTCTTCAGGCTCTTTTAAAATGCAAGTAGAAAAAGAAAATATGAATCAATTTATTCAGGAAATTTCCCATCGTTGGAAGGTTACGCAGGAAGAACAACATATTGAATTAGTTGTTCATCTTCCTGATGAAGTTCTATTCGGGCGAATCGATTCATTAAGAATGCAGCAAATTATGATTAATTTGTTGAATAATGCTAAACAAGCAATAGAAGGTAAAGGAAGTATTAGCCTGCTTGTATATGAAGCGGACGAAGCTTTAATCGGTATTGATATTCAAGATGATGGAAGAGGGATACCTAAACATGAACAGGACTTTATATTTGAACCATTTTATCGCGGGGAAAATAAAAAATTGAAAATTCGCGGTTTAGGATTAGGGCTTCCGTTTAGCAGAATGCTGGCTAAAGCACAAAATGGTGACCTCGTTTTAAAAGAAAGCAGTGAGCAGGGAACGACTTTCACTTTATATATTGAAAAAGACAGCCAGGCATAATATAAAAAGCCTTTTCCAAAACTAAGGAAAAGGCTTTTTGTTGTTATACTAATTGACTGATTGCTTGCCATAATTGAAGGTGGCGAGCTTTTCTAGGAAGAAAGCGGCCCATTTCTTCTTCGTTGTACCCTGCATGTAGGTTTTTTTCATCAAAAATAATAGGGCGGCGAAGAAGGTCAGGATTTTGTTGAATTAATTCACACAGCTCATTTAAAGGGATACTATTGATATCCATTTTTAAGTTCTTAAATTTTTTAGAACGTGTCGAGATGATTTCATCTGTTCCACCTTCTGTTTTTTGTAAAATAGCTTTAATTTCTTTGACAGAAAGAGGTTGTGAGAATAAGTTGCGTTCTGTATAAATAATGTCGTTTTTTTGAAGCCAGGCTTTCGCTTTACGACAAGCCAAACTGCTTGGAGTAGTATAAATTGTAACCATTTCACATCGACTCCTTTATATTTTCTTCTCTATTTAAGTGAGTTATTGTATTGGATGATGATACATTTACTTTAACCTTGTTATGTGTCAGCAGTATGTCAAGAATAAAATTCTTTTTTTTTTCGAATATACTAAAGGCGATTGTGGTACAATGTACAACATGATTTAGAGGAAATGAGGATGAGTGTTTGTTAACGTTTGCAGAAAAATTAGCTATTATTGAATCTTTTCCACAGCTACAAAGAAAAGATGTGTCATTAGGACGTGTTAATTTTCACTTTGAAGAAAGTGTGTATGATAGAAAAGTTGTAGTGCAGCATTTACATCCAAACGGTAATGGATTTGTTTATGCAGGTCATTTATCTCCTAACATGACCGATAAAAAAGGGATGGTTAATATCCGTGAATATTCAGAGGAAGAGCTTCGAACAGTAGTAGAAGACAGCATCGCTTATTTATCGCACTTTGACGAAGCGGAAGAAATGGTGGACGAATTTGCTGATCTTGAAGGCGTTTGGATAGGGCCGGAAAAGCAAGAGTTAACGCTTGCTCAAGAAGATTTACTCTGGAATATATATGCAGGAGTGAATCTTGAGGAATGTTTTGAATCACCGATTGAAGCAGAACGTTACTTATTGGAAGAGGGATTTCGTAAAAAAAAGAGCTAAATTCGTGGGATTTTGGCGGAATTTGTCGTTGAATTATTAAGGGATAACCTTGTTTTTTTAAGCATCTGCATGATATACTATAGATAATTATTTTTGTTCGGAATAAGATTGATAGAAGGAAGTACCGTTATAGGTTTCCTCTTGAGACATTATCCAGAATCAAGAATAGTAATAAAATGGATTTTTTCCAAATGGGAGGCACTACAATGGTACAAGGTAAAGTAAAATGGTTTAACGCAGAAAAAGGTTTCGGTTTCATCGAAGTTGAAGGTCAAGACGACGTATTCGTACACTTCTCAGCTATCCAAGGTGAAGGTTTCAAAACTCTTGAAGAAGGTCAAGACGTGACTTTCGAAATCGAGCAAGGCGCTCGTGGACCACAAGCTGCTAACGTTCAAAAATAATTGAACGCTAAGAAAAGACTCCGTTTATCGGAGTCTTTTTATTTTGTGCTATTCTTGTCCTTTAATAGCTGATCTAGCTTTTCTTCGATTCTATTTGTTTGCTGCCGTTGCTTTGTAAGATATGTAATAAATAGGATAATAAGAACAATCGGTACTACGAGAGAAATAAGGAAGACTACTTGAAAAATAATATCTCCAATATTAAAGTGCATCTTACAATCCCCTGCCTTTCGTCAATATATTATACCAATAAATGGAGTAACGGAGAGTGTTTTATGGAAAATACCTAAAAAGTACCTCTGTTTTTATAGCTATTCCTCATAGTAAACTATGAAAGTTATAATGTTTAAAATTAGAGAGGAATAGCAAATAGTGAAAAAATTATTTGGCTTTCTTATTATATTAAGCTTTCTTTGGATAAGTCTATGGATAGGCTACACTTAGTTGGACAGAAATTTTAAGGTCAAGTAGACTACAGTTAATATAAACGAGGAGAACCTACCATGACCAAAAGAGAGCGGAGAACATTTACACAAGAATTTAAACAAC
>NZ_JBHHJV010000018.1:0-66304 GCF_042136355.1 Peribacillus sp. Hz7 | reverse complement strand
CGTCCGCCGCTAATCTCAGGGAGCAAGCTCCCATTGATTCGCTCGACTTGCATGTATTAGGCACGCCGCCAGCGTTCGTCCTGAGCCAGGATCAAACTCTCCGATAGAATTTGACTTGCTCATATTGCACTTTTTATAGTGTGTGCTCACTTAAAAATTAACGTTGGCGCTTTGTTTTGTTCAGTTTTCAAAGAGCAATCATGTCGTTTTTAGCGACTTTATTATCTTACCAAAACCAATCGTCTGTGTCAACAACTTTTTAATTTTTTCTTAAAAAGTACTTTGCTGTAACAGCGACTTTTATAATATACCAGCCTGAAAATAATTCGTCAATGGTTTCTTTTAAAAAAATTATGTTTCTTTATTACCTTTCTTTTTATTCATTGGCGTACTTCTCGTATATATCAGACATTCATGTTCTGAAGCAAATCGCTTAAATAAATTAAATAGAATTTTATATCTCTCATTCATTGCCCGCTTCACTAAATGATCGAGTCTGTCATCTTGTAAATCAAATAAAATTTCATCAAGCTCTCTTTTAATGACATATTCTAATTCTTTTTGTTCTATCTCATTTATCATTAACCCAATCATACCCTCACCTCACCTTTATCAAAGCATCTTATCCTATTTGTCAGGATTTTATAATCCAGCTGCAAGATAATTTGTGCATATCTCTTGAAACAACGAATAAGCTTGGAAGTAAGAGCTTGGGACGAGGTGATATCGATTGAAATTTTTTGTTGTATTAAATGCAAAGAACCTCAAACAATATTCTTTTATTCTAGTTATGGCCTTATGTTCAGCTTTATTTCTTTTTTTACAAAACAGCTTGCATACTCCTGTATTTTCTACTGAAGATGGACCAAAAGCGGTATATAAAGGGGAAAAAAATATTGCAATTACCTTTAATATCGGTTGGGGGGATGAAAAGGCGGGACCCATTCTTGAAACACTAAAAGAAGAAAATATTCAATCTGCTACTTTTTTTCTCTCGGGGTCATGGGCAGAACGTCATCCAGACTTAGTAAACCAAATTGTAAAAGAAGGATATGAAATCGGATTGCTTGGTTACAATTATAAAGATTACTCCGATTTAGAGGACGAAGAAATTATACGTGATATTTCCAAGGCACAAGAAGTGTTTACAAAAATGAATGTCAAAAATATCGAACTGCTTCGCGCACCTACTGGTCATTTTGATAAACGCCTATTAAAAATTAGCGAGCGATTCGGATTAACGGTTGTCCATTGGAGCGTAGACTCAAAAGACTGGACAAATCCTGGAGTTGACCAAATCGTGAAAAACGTCACGAAGAAAGCACATAAAGGAGATATTATTCTTCTCCATGCTTCTGATGCTGCAAAACAGACGAACAAAGCCCTTCCTATCATTTTGGATGAGCTGCGCCAGCGCAATTTAACCCTTGTCACAGTATCTGAAATGATTTCTAACTCTTCCGCTCAAAGTGAGGAAATTCAATGACGTGAGACTCATGAAGTGAACGTTTTCCTCCCGTTAATACGCGTCAAACAAAGGGTCAAAGTCTGCTGCTAACTTTGACCCTTTACTACGTTTTTCATTTTTTTATCTACTTTTACCACGGTTCGTTTACTAGCCAACTCCTGCTGTGAACGATTAATTAGTTTATTTAAAATCAATAGTTGATACGCATTGCAAAATAATAAAGGAAATAGCATAAAATAAAGCCAAGCCTCATCATTCCCCTTCAAAACAGGCGTCCATTCAATAATCGTTGCGACCACCATAAAAAATAACGCTGGAATAAAGGCCTGTTTATTCGTTTGTTTCATTTTGAAATAGGCAACGATTAAGCCCGCTCCTAATAAAAATAGGGCTAATAATATGTATGGAGCTAACCCTTCACCCGATTCAAAATTCGTATAGCGTAAATAAACAAAATCCCCCAGCACAAAGAGAAGTAATAAAACCTGCACCGCATTCCATAAGGAAACACTTTTAAAGATCCCAAGACCAAATCGATGAATTGTCAGATAAGCAAAGAAACCAGCTTGACTAATGACACTAAAAATTAAACCGACCCCAAACAGCCAGATAAAGGTCGAAAAAATGGAGACTATTTGAAAAGAAGTAAAATAGCTTTGGAATTCATCCCATCGAACAATAAATCCAGCAAGTGCACCTGTAAAGCCGCCAACAAGCAACGTTGTCATAAATAAGCGAACTACATTACGACTGTTCATAACACACCTCCAATTTTTACTATATTTTCTATTTAATTGTATCAATTCATTTTCTGAAAATCTAATATAATGGCGACTGTGCATAAAATTGATTGATTTAATCATATTAAAAGTAAGAAAACTGAAAGGGGCACTGCCGATGAAAAATGGAGTCGCTTTTTTGTTGATTTCGCTTTTCATCATTTGTACAGGCTGTAATCAAGAAGGTACGAATGAAAAAGTCGACTATGAAGAAACGAAGAAAATGGTTGTCGATATTTTAAAAACAGATGACGGAAAAAAGGCGTTACAGGAAGTACTCAAAGACGAAAGCATGAAAAATGAAATTATTATGAATAATGACACCGTAACAAAGGCGATTGAAAGTACCCTCACTTCCGATAAAGGAAAAGAATTTTGGAAAAAAGCATTTGAAGATAATGAGTTTACAAAGGCTTATGCTAAAGCTTTACGGTCTGAACATAAGAAAGTGTTAAAAGAACTTGCCAAAGATCCAGCCTATCGCACATTATTAACCGATACAATGAAGGAACCTGATATTCAAAAGGAAATCACCAATATCCTCAAGGGAAATGAGATGCGGAAAGTTTATAAAGAGCTCATTGTTGAAACAGGGGAAAGCCCGCTCGTGAAGGCAAAAGTTGAAGAAGCCATTAAGAAAGCTGCCACAGAAGCCGTTGAGAAGCAGAAAAAAGAAGAGGATGGCGGTGGCGACGAAGAATCAAAATAAAAAAGGCTTGTCCTATAAGTCATTTACTGACTATTAGGACAGCCCTTTTTTATTATACTTGGAGAATAAACACAATTATTCCAACTGTGCTATAAAAACTCCTCTTTTCTTATTGCAGTTTATTAACAACTTTTGTCGCGATATCTTCAAAAATCTTTCCGATTCGATGATCCGCCGCATAAATCGATGGAGCAAAATCTTCTTCATTCCAATCAGGCTGCTGTAGAGGTAACTGGCCCAGCACTTCTGTACGAAGCTCTTCTGCTAGTTTCTCTCCACCGCCTTTTCCGAAAACATATTCTCTCTCTCCTGTCACCTTACTTTCAAAGAACGACATGTTTTCAATAACACCGATTACTTCATGTTCCGTTTTAATTGCCATAGCTCCCGCACGTGCTGCAACAAATGCAGCTGTTGGATGTGGAGTTGTAACAATAATTTCTTTACAAGCTGGAAGCATCGTATGAACATCTAAAGCAACGTCCCCTGTGCCTGGTGGTAAATCTAATACTAAATAATCTAAATTATCCCACTCTACTTCTTGGAAGAAGCTATTTAGCATTTTCCCAAGCATCGGTCCTCTCCAAATAATCGGAGCATTATCTTCTACAAAGAAGCCCATAGAGATAACTTGTACACCAAAACGTTCCACAGGAATAATCTTTTCTCCGCGTACAACTGGTCGTTTCGTAATACCCATCATATCCGGTACACTAAACCCATAAATATCTGCATCGACTAACCCTACTTTTTTCCCTAAACGCGCTAGCGCTGTCGCAAAGTTCACCGAAATAGTGGATTTACCAACGCCGCCTTTTCCGCTCGCAATGGCAATAAATTTCGTCTTACTATTTGGAGATAATAAGCCCATATCTTCTTCCGGCATACTTTCACGGTGTTTCGCTAGCTCTTCTTCAGAAAGTTCAGTGAATCGAATACCTACAGATTCTGCTCCAGCCTCTTTCAATAGCTCAACCACTTGCATTTGTAATTGCATTTGCTCAGATGTACCTGTTTTCGCAATAGCCAACTTCACACTTACGTGATTTTTTTCAGGCTTTATTTTAATTTCTAATACACCATTTGTTTCTACTAAGCTTTTATGAAGAAAAGGGTCATTTAACCCCTTTAATATATCCAGTACTTTCTCTTCTGTTAACAAGTTCGAGCACCCCTTCGTAAGTTGTTTTCTTTTACCAATAGTAGTATAACATACTACAGAATAAATACTTAATTGCCAAAACTCAAAACAAGAAAAAGAGCCTTTTCACACCTTAAGGCTCTTCTTTTTCCGTTATCTTTTTCTCAGTTAAATAACGTAGTACTCCTTTATAAACAGAAGCTGCAATTTGCTCTTGGTACTCCTCTTTCACTAAGCGTTCCCTCTCTTCAGCATTTGACAAAAAACCAATCTCAACAAGTGCTCCTGGCTTCTTAGCGTAGTCCATTAAATAGACTCGGTTAATTGTTTTAGCATAGCGGGATGTGTTCTCCAAGTTTCGAATAATTTCTGCCTGAATGAATTTTGCCAACTGTTCATTTTCTTCATAACGCTTAGTGTAAAAAGTCTGTGCCCCTTTCGAGCTTTTTGAGGGGAAAGCATTTAAATGAATACTGAGAAATAAGTCCGCTTCCGATTCATTAATTAGCTCGACTCGCTTGCGTAAATCCTCACTTTTACGAAGATAAATCCCTTTCGTGTCTTCTGCTGCTAAATCCGAGTCATCTTTCCTTGTCAAAATGACTAATGCACCCTGTTCTTGCAAATAATCTCGTAGTTTTAACGTTACGTTTAGGGCAATATCTTTTTCCATTACATTGCCTATATTCGCTCCCCCATCCATACCGCCATGACCTGCATCTAGCACAACTACTTTTCCAGATAAGGGTAAATTCCAAGCATTCCATGAATCATCTTCCACAAACTTGACTGTCACAATTAGAAAAAGAATAACTATACCTAACGCAAATCCCCAATACTTTAGCTTCCTTTTCATTTGCTCTCCTTCCATTTGCCCCTATACATTAAAAATATGGGACGAACTACGGAATTAGAACAAATTCTAGCTTCAGTGCAGCTTCATTTTATGACGCTTTTCCCCTGTTTTAAACCCATCCTTCCACCAGGCCTCTACATATCCTTCACAGCGATAATAGAGCCCCTCTTCGAAATTCTCATTTGAGCCAATCTTGCCCCAATATCGAATAAAATGAAACAGCGTATCAACCAAATGCTTCTTCTCTTGAAAGCACCGTGCCCTTACCTCTTCTTCAGACTCTCCATAATAGCCAAATTTGCTATAATGTGCTCCCAGTAAAAAGGCTTCTATGGCGATATCTAAGCACCCTTCCTCCACCACATCTATGTAGCCTTTATCAAAGTACTGTACAAAACGCGTTTTGACCTGTTCAAGCGATAGCTCTCGAAGGATTCTCCGCTCATACTTAATCTGCTTCTCTCTCTGCCGCTCCTGTAAATCCATAATTACATTCACAAATTTCACCCCCATTCCCCAAGATTGGGGATAAGAATAGTTTTTACTTCCGTTTCAGACACATGCTTATCAATAGTTGGCAAAGTAGCTAAAATCGTCCCACCCCTCTCTCGTTAAGGATTCAGCATGTCACCCATCGCTTGAATAGCTATTTCAATAGGCAAAATAAAAAAGAAAGAAGCTAAGCCTTTCCTTTTTTATCCTCTATCCATTCCGGTTCTTCCAATCACTTTAAATAACTTACATAAACGGCTCTCTGTAAAAACACGACCTCTTTTTCTAGAGCGCTGGTTGTTCTTAGCAATGATTTCATTTCTCTTTTCAATGTATTGATTTCGTTTTGCATATCTTTTATCAGTTTGTCTTGCTCAATTTGCTGTTGTTTGACTCGTTCTTCTTCAAATATAGCATGTTCTATTTCAATCGCTACCCCAGCGGCAGATATAAGATCCCCAATAGTGATAAGTATCGCACCTATTAAAGCAAAGGCAATCACAAGATCTAACTCCGATTCCGAATTACCATTTGCCTTTGAATTACCATTGGCTTTTGAATTACCATTGGCTTTTGAATTACCATTAGCTTTTGAATTACCATTAGCTGCGGATCTTCTTTGGATTCCTTGGTTTAATATTTCTCCATCTTCACCTATCTCTTCTTCTATTTCTTCTACTTCTTCTAGTCCTAACATAATGCCAGTAACCGTAATAATATTCCCCAATGAAACAACCATTGCACCAAACAGGTCGAGCTTATCACCGAACTGAGGAGGAAGGCTATCAAAGAATTCTTCTTGTTTCCACTCGCTCAACGTTTAACCACCTTCTTCAGCGAAAAGAAATGGTAACACACCACTTACTTACAATCGCAATACAAACGATTTGCTCTGAATCGATAACCTAACTCACCTTTCTCCACTATAGGGTATGAATGCCCATAAGAAACGTTCATACATTTTGACATAATTAGGTTCTATAAGATAAAAATAGGTGGTACTCAACCTATAAAGCTGGTACCACCTATTTTTATCAGTGAGGTTAATAGGACTCCACAAAACATGAAAGACCGCCCGCTTTTTTTAAAATTTCAAGTCTTTCTTCAGGCTTTGTTTTCCCCCATTCCTTCTGAGCTTCTTTTGCTGTTTCAAACGCTTTATGAAGTTGATCTAAACTTGCTAAACTAAACGTTGTAATAAGCGATTGATCGTATGGATCCCTCTATCTTCAACCGTTCTACCGGTCTTCCCTTCTGTCCATTCTCCATCTATAAAGCTTTTATTAAATTGTTCAAATTTTTCCAAATGCCCACTTCCTTTGTAAATAAATTAATTTGTCATACAAGCGTAGTTTTTTCCTTATTGAACATACATTTAAAATCCTTTTATACGTTTCTTATCAAAAAATCCTCATCCCTTGGTTTCTATTAACTAGTAACAAAATGGAGCATCAACGTATTACACCAACACAAAAGGACTACCGATTTGGCAGTCCTTCAATCGTCGACTACATCCCCTCAAACCTTATATCCCCTACCTTACTAGTTAAGGTAATAAATATATGTCACAGTTTGGAGGCCCTTCTAGTTTTGAAGTTTTCAAACGACCTTCCTCTACAAATTCCTGTAATGCATGTTCAACTTCAACCGTAGAAATACCAAATAAATCGGCCACTTTTACAGGGGAAATAGACATATATTTTGGTTGATGCGTCGATGAAACGATCATAGATCGAACATGCTGATATAAATTTTCCTTTTCCAAAATAAGACCCCCTTTCTATTCCAGCGTAACGAAAAATTATAAAGTCTTTAATAAATTTCCCACCATGGTAAATATTAATACATGAACCAAATTGGAGGTATAGACATGGGGTTTCTAAAACCGAACTATATAGCAAAAATAGCTATGGAAGCCGGAACGAAAAAAGCAAATCTCCCTTTTAAAAATATGCTTATATTAGGATTTCTAGGGGGAGCGTTTATTTCACTAGGATATCTTTTAGATATTCGTGTAACAGCTAATCTTCCGGAAAGCTGGGGAACATTTGGTTCTTTTTTAGGTGCGGCAGTGTTCCCTCTAGGACTCATTCTAATCCTATTAGCAGGAGGAGAGCTATTAACAGGCAATATGATGGCAGTCTCCATGGCATGTATTGCAAGAAAAGTATCAGTAGGTAAGCTCATTTATAACTGGTTTTGGATTACCATTAGCAATTTTGTAGGAGCTGTTTTTATCGCTTACGTTTTTGGCCACTTAGCAGGTCTTATAAGTGAAGGACCTTTTCTCATTAAAACCATTGCATTTGCCGAAGGGAAATTAAACGAAGGATTTTGGCAATCCTTTTATTCAGCAATCGGCTGTAATTGGTTAGTAGGTCTCGCTGTCTGGTTATCCTATGGTTCGGAAGAAATGAGCGGAAAAATTCTAGCAATTTGGTTTCCGATTATGGCATTTGTCGCTATTGGATTTCAGCACGTAGTAGCCAATATGTTTATCATTCCAGCTGCTATATTTGCGGGTCACTTTAGCTGGATGGACTTTCTAAGAAACTTTATTCCGGTCTTTTTAGGAAATGCCGTGGGAGGAAGCATCTTTGTATCCCTTGCCTATTGGATAGCTTATAACAATGATCTAAAAGATGAAACGCTAAGTAAAACCTAAACAGTAGATACATAGCTGAAAAAGGAGGAAACAACTTGGAAGAGTCAACTTTCTCAATAGAAATTAACGGAAAAACACTCAAAGCAAAACCAGGTCAGTCTATTTTAGATGTAGCTAAAGAACAAGATGTGTTTATACCAAGCATTTGTTATCACCCAAGCTTGGGGACCATTCAAACATGTGATACATGTTATGTAAATGTCGGTGGAGAGCTTGTTCGTTCCTGTACAACAAAAGCAGTAGATGGAATGGTAGTGGATAGCCTTTCACCATTAGTACAGGAGGCACAACATGAAGCGATAGACCGTATTTTAAAAAATCATGAACTATACTGCACAGTTTGTGATAACAACAACGGAAATTGTACGATCCATAATACAGTGGAACTTATGGAAGTGGAACATCAAAAATATCCGTTTAAAGCAAAGCCCTATCCTCCAGATAATTCTCATCCATTTTATCGCTATGAGCCAGATCAATGTATTTTGTGCGGCCGATGTGTTGAAGCTTGTCAAGATTTACAAGTAAATGAAACACTAACGATTGATTGGAGCAGAGAAGCCCCTCGTGTCATTTGGGATAACGATGTCCCGATCGACCAATCTTCCTGCGTATCATGCGGGCATTGTGTGAGCGTATGTCCTTGTAATGCCCTCATGGAAAAAGCAATGTTGGGCAACGCAGGCTATTTAACTAATATTCCCCCTAAAATTTTAGCACCGATGATTGATTTAACAAAAGAAGTAGAGCCAGGCTATAGAGAGATTTTCGCTGTATCAGAAGTAGAATCTGCTATGAGAAAAGCAAGAATCAAACGCACCAAAACCGTTTGTACCTATTGCGGTGTCGGCTGCAGCTTTGAGGTTTGGACAAAGGACCGTGAAATTTTAAAAATTCAAACCCATGCCGAAGCCCCAGTTAATGGTGTTTCCACCTGTGTAAAAGGAAAATGGGGCTGGGATTTCGTTAATAGCGAAGAACGCCTCACAAAACCTCTTATTAGAAACGGAGATGAGTTTGTTGAATCAACATGGGAAGAAGCGCTTAATCTAGTTGCTGAGAAGCTAGGGACTATTAAAGAAACATACGGTTCTGATTCAATTGGATATATTGCGTCTTCCAAATGTTCTAACGAGGAAAATTACTTATTCCAAAAATTTGCCCGGGCAGTAATGGGCACAAATAACGTGGATAATTGCTCAAGATATTGCCAATCTCCAGCCACGACTGGACTAATGAGAACAGTTGGTTTAGGCGGAGACTCGGGAACAATTGAAGATATTATGACTTCTGAGCTCATTATTGTGGTTGGGGCCAACCCAGCAGAATCTCACCCTGTGTTAGCTACTCGTATCAAACGTGCTCATAAATTGCATGGACAGAAATTAATTGTCGCAGACTTAAGGGAGCATGAATTAGCGCAACGAGCTGATTTCCTTGTTCATCCAAAACCAAGCACGGATTTAATTTGGCTTTCTGCAGTGACGAAGTACATTCTTGATCAAGGCTGGGAAGATAAAGAATTTTTAAAAAATCGGGTGAACGGTTTTGATTCATACGTTGCAAGTCTTGAAAAATATACGTTACCTTACGCCGCAGAGAAAACAGGATTAACAGAAGATGAATTAATTAAACTAGCTACGATGATTCATGAAGCGAAATCCGCTTGCATTCTATGGGCAATGGGTGTCACACAGCATAAAGGTGCTACAGATACAAGCACAGCGATCTCTAATTTACTCCTGATTACAGGAAACTATGGCCGTACTGGTACGGGTGCCTACCCATTAAGAGGACATAACAATGTACAAGGAGCATGTGATTTTGGAACGATGCCAGCTTGGATGCCTGGTTATGAACCTGTTCAAGACAAAGAAGTACGAGAGCGTTATGAAACGGCTTGGGGTGTGAAGCTTCCTGAAGAACCAGGTATGGATAATCACCATATGGTAGAAGGAATGGATAAAGGAAAACTCAAAGCCCTTTACTTATTTGGTGAAGATATGTCTCTTGTTGATGCAAATTCCAATCATGTTAATGCGGCATTTGAACGATTAGAGTTTTTTGTTGTACAAGATGTTTTCTTTAGCAAAACAGCTCAGTTTGCTGATGTAGTATTACCTGCAGCACCAAGTCTTGAAAAGGACGGAACGTTTACTAACACTGAGCGAAGAATTCAGCGCTTTCATAAGGTCTTTGAGCCGCTAGGTGATTCAAAGCCTGACTGGGAAATCTTCCAGGAAGTAGCCAACCGTTTTGGAGCCAACTGGAATTATAAACACCCTAGCGAAATAATGGCTGAGGCAGCAAGTCTTGCCCCATTGTTTGCCGGTGTCAGCTATGAACGTTTGGAGGAATGGAATAGTCAAGTTTGGCCAGTATTAAAAGATGGAACAAGCACTCCACTTTTATATAAAAACCGCTTCGCACTACCTGATGGCAAAGCAAGATTAGTACCTGTTGAATGGACGCCGCCATTTGTAGCAGGAGAAGAATTTGATCTACATTTAAACAACGGCCGTTTACTAGAACATTTCCATGAAGGAAACATGACCTATCGATCTGAAGGCTTAACACATAAGGTTCCACATCCTTGGTTAGAGGTTTCATTAGAACTCGCAAAAGAACGGAACTTAGAAGATGGTACTTTAGTTGAACTCACTTCTCCATATGGACAAGTTCAAGTAAGAGTGATCGTCACAGATCGAGTAAAAGGAAACGAACTTTACTTGACTATGAATACGAGGGAAGATACAGAAGCAGTAAACAGATTGACAAGCAGTTATCACGATACAATCACCCATACTCCTGCCTATAAAGAAGCAGGTGTGAAAATGGAAGTGATTGAACCAAAAGGCGAATCTCCATTGCCGAGACATAATCATCGCTTTGGAAATAGAGTACCGCAGCTAAGCGTCAGAGTAGAAGATAAATGGAGACGTTCAGATTTCACTTCAATCCCAGAACTCATTCAATTAAGGGGGGACGAATATGGCGAAAGCAATCACGCAAATTAAAAAAGAGGTACCCAATCAAGAGCTCGAGCAGTCACAGGCGGTTTCTGAAATCATTCAGGAACTGGCCGCTAATAAAGAAGCCATTTTACAAACCATTAGCATCATAAAAGGTCTGCATGAGACAAAGGTTTTGGAAGCTGTCACTTCTATGATTGAGCAGAGAACAGAAATTGGGGCAATTGCTATTCAACAAATTAACCAGCCTTCTATGCACAATGTTATCAAAAACGGAATGAGTGCTTTTTCCTTTTTAGGGTCATTGCAGCCAGAACAGCTGAACACTCTTCTAGATGGATTCGGCCACGGGGTCAAGAATCTTTCTAACACTGAACAAGATGCTGAAAAACAAAGTCTTTGGAAATTAAGAAAGAGACTTGGCAGCCCCGAAATACGCATAGCCATGACAACGATGTTTGATTTTATGGATGGAATGGGAGAAGCGCTTTTACGGAACAAGCGAGGCAATTCATAAAGGAAGGATGATTATCTTGGAAACCAGTATTGTAACAGTTCAAAACATGGTTAACCAGCAAGATGCCGATAAGGTTCTTCAAGCTATCGAGGATGTATGGGGAATAAGTAAGGCTGAAATCAAACTTTCTAAGAAACAAGCCATCTTCACATATGACGAGAGGATGGCCGCACAACAAGATTTTGAACAAGCCATTAAGGAGTTAGGATTTAACATCACTCATTAACGTTTTCTTGATAAGGAGGAGCACCTATGAAAATGTGTGAAGTATGCGGTTCAAAAGAAGAAATCGAGAATAAAGAAGAGATAGCAATGGAGTCCGTTAGCCTTCATGTCTGTGAAAGTTGCCGAGAAGACCGGAAATGGCATACATTCGACAACTTCTCATAATATCGCTTCTTACATTCAATCTCTCAACTGAGGTTGGAAAACATGAACACCGGTTACTCGTATTCAGCAGACGTATTTCAACGAAAATCGGCTGTAAGATGATACTATCAAATCACCCCTGATGAACTGACATTACGTCTAGCGAAACAGGTAGAGCTTCCTACTTAAGTTTTAGCGGTAATAAGACATTAAAATGGGTATAGACTAGAAATCATCTAACAGGACTTATAGACAGGCTGGTTCAACTTTTTATTGAATCAGCCTGTTTGTATTTTGTGATATAGCGGAAACGCTTGATGATTCCTAGTGCCCTATTTTACTTTTATATGGATGTCATCGCACTTAGAAGCTACCAAACGCCCTCCTCCCTTTTTTCAATTCCTGCACAAAACAAATTAATCCTCTAGATGTATATCTAGCACACGCAACAAATATATTAAAAGAGCTGAGTATAGAACATCTAAATTGATATATAGCTATACGTTTCTTCATAAGCATTTTAAAAGCATAAAAAAGACCCCCAAGCCAAAAGCTTGAGAGCCTTGAAACGTAAAATTAACGTTTTGAGAACTGAGGAGCACGACGTGCACCTTTAAGACCGTATTTTTTACGTTCTTTCATACGTGGGTCACGTGTTAATAATCCAGCAGATTTAAGAGCTGGACGGAATTCTGGATCTACTTGAAGCAATGCACGAGCGATACCGTGACGGATTGCGCCAGCTTGACCAGTGTATCCTCCACCACTAACGTTTACAAGAACGTCGTAGCTTCCAGTAGTTTCAGTAGCAACTAGTGGTTGGTTAACAACTAAACGTAGTGCTGCGAATGGGATGTATTCATTAATGTCACGACCGTTGATTACGATGCGACCTTCGCCTGGTACTAAACGTACACGAGCAACTGAGCTCTTACGGCGACCAGTACCATAATATTGAACTTGTGCCAAGATAGTAACCTCCTTAATAATTATCCGCGTAATTCATATACTTCTGGTTGTTGAGCAGCATGTTTGTGCTCTGGACCAGCGTATACGTGTAATTTTTTGAATTGTTGACGACCAAGAGAATTCTTTGGAAGCATACCTTTGATTGCTAATTCAAGCATTTTCTCTGGGTAGTTTGTACGCATCTCAAGAGCAGTTCTTGTTTTAAGACCGCCTGGGTGCATACTGTGACGGTAATAAATTTTGTCAGTTAATTTTTTACCAGTCAATTCGATTTTTTCTACATTGATTAGAATTACATGATCACCAGTATCAACGTTTGGTGTAAATGTTGGTTTGTGTTTACCACGTAGAATGGAAGCTACTTCTGCAGCTAGACGACCTAAAGTTTGACCTTCAGCATCGATCACATACCATTTACGTTCCACTTCGTTAGCTTTCGCCATAAATGTCGTACGCATGGTTATCCTCCTAAAAACAGTTAAATTTTTAATATTTATCTTCATCACAATAAACTTCCGGGGCTTATCGCGGGATTAAAATACATACCATATTATATTAAACTCTTCCATAAGCCTTGTCAAGCGAATGTTACACCAGGGCTAGTTGTCTTGGTGAATAACAAATCCCTTTATGAAGCCATTTCTAGAAGAAATCATCAAAATTAGGAAAAAAAATTAATTTTCGGGATAGTATACTTCCCATAAATATAGCCCATGACCTGGTGCTGTCTTCCCCGCAGCCTGACGATCACACTTGGCTAAAATGTGCGGCAAATCAGTCGCCTTCTTCTTGCCGCTTCCGACCTCAAGCAATGTGCCAACAAGAATTCGAACCATATTATATAAAAATCCCGTGCCGAAAAAGCGAAACACCAGCGAATCGCCTTGCTCCTTCACTTCAATCTCATGAATCGTTCGAACTTTATCGACAACACTCGTATTCGAGGCACAAAAACTCGTAAAATCATGGGTACCTACTAGATATGAAGCAGCTTCTCTCATTGCCTCCAAATCCAATGGATGTGGATAATGATACGCATAGTGACGTTGAAATGGATCACGCAGCGGACTGCGTTCCACCCTATAACGGTATTCCTTGCCGATTGGATTAAATCGTGCATGAAAGTCATCAGCGACCTGCTCAACCGCTAATACGACGATATCGCCCGGTAATAAGGCATTGAGCGCCTTCTGCCAATTTTCAGCAGGCAAAGCATTCGTAGAGTCAAAGTGAATAACCTGCCCCTTGGCGTGCACCCCAGCATCTGTTCTTCCTGATGCCGTTACTTTTACATGGGTACCCTTATGCATTTTCCCAAGTGCAGCCTCAAGCTCACTTTGAACCGTTCGTTTTTCCGGCTGCACCTGATATCCTGCAAACGCTGTACCATCATACGAAATAATACATTTATATCTTGGCATTATTTTTCCCTCTTATGAACGTAATAGAACTAATACACCCGTTAAAATGACAAGCCCAATCATACACAAACTATCTATCATACCCCAGTGAAGCTGACGATATTTCGTTCGCCCTTCTCCGCCTTGGTAGCCGCGTGCTTCCATCGCTGTTGCCAATTCCTCAGCCCGCTTAAAAGCACTAACAAACAAGGGTACTAACAGAGGAACAATCGCTTTAATACGATTCTTAATCGGCCCAGAAGAAAAATCGACTCCCCTAGCAATTTGTGCTTTCATAATTTTATCCGTTTCTTCCATCAAAGTTGGAATAAAGCGGAGAGCAATGGACATCATTAACGCCAACTCATGCACAGGTACCTTCCACTGTTTCAATGGATTTAACAATTCCTCCATTCCATCTGTAATCGAAATAGGAGTAGTCGTTAACGTTAATAAAGACGTTACCAAAATTAAAAATGTAAAACGTAAAGAGATAAATATCCCTTGTCGCAAGCCGCCTTCATAAATTTCCAGCCAGCCCAGTTGATACAGCACTTCGCCTTCTTTTGTAAACAAGATATGAACTAGAAACGTAAAGATAATTAATAACAAAACCGGCTTTAACCCACTAATTAAGAAACGAATCTTAATTTTTGAGAGTAAGATAATCCCTAGCGTAACTAAACCAAGAAGGCTATATGTTACTAGATTATTAGCCAAAAAAACGATACATACAAAAAAGAAAACGAGCAAGAGCTTTGCACGCGGGTCCATTCTATGCATCACAGAGTTCGCCGGAACATAACGCCCGAAAATCATTTTATCTAGCATTAGCGGTTCCCTCTTTTCATTGCTTTATCTATTTCAATTGCTAAATCATCAATATTTAAACAAGGCTTATCAAAACGAACACCGAGCTCTTTTTGCAGCTTCAATTGAAAGCGCACCGTATCAGGCACATCTAAGCCTAATTCAAGCAATTGCACAGGATCTGAAAAAATTTCTTGTGGGGAGCCTTTTTTAAAGACAGACCCTTGATGCATAATAACGATTTCATCGGCATACTTCGCCGCATCTTCCATACTATGTGTTACAAGTATCGTCGAAATGCCTCGCTTTTTATGCAAGTCATAAAACATGTCCATAATTTCTTTGCGACCACGCGGATCAAGCCCTGCCGTTGGCTCATCTAAAACGAGTACATCCGGTTCCATCGCAAGCACACCTGCAATGGCCACCCGCCTCATTTGTCCTCCTGATAAATCAAACGGTGACTTCTCTAAGATATCTTCTGCTAAGCCTACATGCTGAATCGCCTTTCGGGCAAGTACTTTGGCATCCGCTTCCGACACCCCAAAATTCATCGGTCCAAAACAAATATCCTTCTCCACCGTTTCATCAAACAATTGATGCTCAGGAAATTGAAACACAATCCCTACTTTTTGACGAATCGAACGTAATTGCTTCTCTTTACGCCCCGCTTCAATGGTTCGATCCCCAATGATAATCCGCCCTTTAGTAGGCTTTAATAGCGCATTCAAATGCTGAAGAAGCGTTGATTTTCCGGAACCAGTATGTCCAATAATAGCCGTATATGAGCCGGAATCAATAGAAAGATTCACATCATGCAAAGCAAGATGCTCAAACGGAGTATTCGCTTGATAGCGATATTCTACATCTTCGAGTGTAATTCGCATAAATCCTTCACCAACTCTTCCTCTGTCAAATGCCCATATTCAATCGCTACGCCATTCTTTTGTAGAGCTTTGCTTAGTTTAATAGAAAACGGAATATCAAGTCCTAGCTCAATAAGCTCTTTTTCCATTTTAAAAATATCACTAGGCGTGCCTTCTCGATATAATTGTCCTTTATTCATGACAATTATACGATCCGCTTTCGCAGCCTCCTCTAGATCATGCGTAATGGAAATAACAGTAAGTTCCTTCTCCTGCATCAATTCCCTCACTGTCTCCAATACTTCTTCACGCCCTCTTGGATCAAGCATCGAAGTCGCTTCATCCAAAATAATAATATTGGGCTGCAGTGCTACCACTCCTGCAATCGCGATTCTTTGCTTCTGTCCGCCAGAAAGATGGTGCGGCTCTTGATTGAGAAATTTACTCATTTTCACCTTCGATAACGCGTTTTGTACACGCTCCACCATCACTTCTTGGGGGACACCGACATTTTCTAAACCAAAAGCCACATCATCTTGAACAGTGGTACCTACAAACTGATTATCAGGATTTTGAAACACCATGCCGATTTGCCGACGCACATCCCACACTGTTTCTTCTGTTAACACTTTATCATTCACTGTAATTGTCCCAGTCTGTGCAAATTGAAGGCCGTTTAATAATTTTGCTAATGTTGACTTTCCGGATCCGTTATGACCAACAATCGCCAACCATTCGCCCTCATATATATCAAACGATACATCATTTAAAGCAAAGTTCTTTTGTCCCTCATATTTGAACTTAATATTCTCTAAGGAAACCAGTTTCTTTCTCATTGTGGCCCTCCTTCCCCTCAAACTACGTCTACACTTAGCTCAACTCAATTACAAATAAAAAGTATTAATTTTGAATATAAAAAAACGCTGCACCCCTTCCACCGAAATATCTTTCGGTAAATTAAGAGCAGCTTGGTTTTACAATCTATTTCGACAAATAGATTAATCTTATATACACTTTATTGATTAAAGTGGGAAGGGGTGCTTGAGCTAGACGAGAAGGCTCCTGTAAAGCAGGTACACCAGCCATCGTAACACTCAATGCGTATTTCATATATAAAGCAACATTGCATCATTCAACTCGTAAAGAAAATAGACAACATCCCCATTATCTTTACGGAGCTAAACACGAGTATAAATCAAAAAGAACTTAAATTTTTATATATAAAAAGAAAAAGGGCAAAGAACAAGTGAGTTTATTCATCATCTGTCCTGCCCTTTTTCATCGAAAGTTATTAAACTAATTCAATAACCACGACTGGTGCACCGTCACCGCGGCGTGGACCCATTTTTAAAATACGAGTGTAGCCACCTTGGCGTTCTTCATAACGTGGAGCGATGTCTGCGAATAATTTTTGAACAGCATCTTGTCCTTTTTCGGCATCAGCTACTTCATTACGAATAAATGCTGAAGCTTGACGACGTGCATGTAAGTCACCACGTTTACCAAGAGTGATCATTTTTTCTACAACAGAACGTAATTCTTTTGCACGTGCTTCTGTAGTTTCAATGCGCTCATGGATGATAAGATCCGTAGCTAAATCACGAAGTAATGCTTTACGTTGTGCGCTAGTGCGCCCTAACTTTCTGTAACCCATTAGAGATTCCCTCCTTTGTTGAAATTCTATATTATGTCATGTAATAGATATTAGTCGTCTTTACGAAGACCTAAACCTAATTCTTCTAGTTTCGCTTTCACTTCTTCAAGTGATTTACGACCCAAGTTACGAACCTTCATCATATCTTCTTCCGTTTTATGAGCAAGCTCTTGAACGGTATTGATTCCAGCACGTTTTAAACAGTTGTAAGAACGAACAGAAAGATCTAATTCCTCGATTGTCATCTCCAGAACTTTTTCTTTTTGATCTTCTTCTTTTTCAACCATGATTTCAGCATTTTGTGCTTCGTCTGTCAAACCAACAAAGATATTTAAATGCTCCGTTAAAATTTTTGCTCCAAGGGCAATCGCTTCCTGAGGTCCTGTACTGCCATCTGTCCAAACATCCAACGTTAGTTTATCAAAATTAGATAATTGTCCAACGCGTGTGTTTTCTACTTGATAAGAAACACGGGAAACAGGAGTGTAGATTGAATCAATTGGAATTACACCAATTGGTTGATCTTCTCTCTTATTTTGAACAGCCGGAGTATAACCACGACCACGTTTCGCTGTTAGGCGCATACGCATATGACCGTTTTTACCGATTGTTGCGATATATAAATCCGGGTTAAGAATTTCTACATCACTATCATGGGTAATATCAGCCGCTGTAATGACACCTTCACCTTGAACATCAATTTCAAGCGTCTTTTCTTCATCGGAGTAAATCTTTAGAGCAAGCTTTTTCACATTTAGAATGATAGAAGTCACATCTTCTACGACGCCTTCAATTGTTGAGAACTCATGCAAAACTCCATCAATTTGTATAGCTGTGACAGCAGCACCTGGGAGTGAGGATAATAGAATACGACGTAAGGAGTTACCCAAAGTTGTACCATACCCACGCTCTAGTGGCTCTACGACGAATTTACCGTATTTGGTATCGTCGTTGATTTCAACCGTTTCGATTTTTGGTTTTTCTATTTCGATCATTAATAAACCCTCCTTCAAAACGTCAAAACCCCGGCTAGTGGGATTAATCACTATAACCGAAATTCCCCATGTATACGTTCCCGCTGTGCGCAACAACTGAAAATTTAATAATTCTGTAAGAACGCAAACCTAGTATTATATCCCATTATAGACAGGAATACAAAATCTATACAGAAAGATTAAACACGGCGACGTTTTGGTGGACGGCATCCGTTATGTGGAACTGGAGTTACGTCTTTGATAGCTGTTACTTCTAGACCAGCAGCTTGAAGTGCACGAATAGCAGCTTCACGTCCAGCACCAGGTCCTTTAACAGTAACTTCTAGAGTTTTCATACCATGTTCGATTGATGTTTTAGCAGCTGTTTCAGCAGCCATTTGTGCAGCAAATGGAGTAGATTTACGTGAACCACGGAATCCTAAAGCTCCTGCACTTGACCAAGAAATAGCGTTACCATGAGAATCAGTAATCGTAACGATAGTGTTGTTGAAAGTAGAGCGAATATGCGCAATACCAGTTTCTATATTCTTTTTCACACGACGTTTACGTGTATTAGTTTTACGTGCCATGAAAAGTAACCTCCTTTTCTAATTATTTTTTCTTGTTAGCTACTGTACGACGAGGTCCTTTACGCGTACGAGCATTATTTTTAGTGTTTTGTCCACGAACAGGAAGACCACGACGGTGGCGAAGACCACGGTACGCGCCGATTTCCATTAGACGCTTGATGTTAAGAGAGATTTCACGACGAAGGTCGCCTTCTACTTTTAACTTGTCAATGATGTCACGAATTTTGTTTAATTCGTCTTCTGTTAAGTCACGAACGCGAGTATCTTCAGAAACACCTGCTTCTGCAAGAACTTTGATCGCAGTTTGTTTACCAATACCATAAATATATGTTAATGAGATAACAATACGTTTGTCACGGGGAATATCTACTCCAGCAATACGTGCCATGCTTGAGTGCACCTCCTTCTAATTAGCCTTGTTTTTGTTTATGTTTAGGGTTTTCGCAAATAACCATTACTTTACCTTTTCTGCGGATAACTTTACATTTCTCACAGATTGGTTTGACTGATGGTCTAACTTTCATTGCTATCTAACCTCCTTATACAGATCGGAGCGTAACCAGATTTATTTAAATCGGTATGTGATTCTGCCGCGAGTTAGATCATACGGGGAAAGCTCAACCGTAACTTTATCTCCAGGCAAAATACGAATAAAGTGCATACGAATTTTACCGGATACATGAGCTAAAACAGTATGACCATTTTCTAATTCTACCTTAAACATTGCATTTGGCAAAGTCTCTTGTACTGTGCCTTCTACTTCAATTACATCGTCTTTCGCCATTAAAGTGATTCTCCCTTCTCTATGGGTGAACTCTAAAAGAGTACACATCTTTCCGTCAACCGTTACTACAGTCCAATCATCCTCTAAAGTCAGTGCATATCTGCATATAGTATTCACTTATTACAACAGCGTTTACCAAACCAGGCTTTAACTGAGGACCTTTATCAGGTGGACCGAAATGAGGAACTTAACTATGGGTCCTCATGTAAGTCTTGACCGATTCCGTGGAAGCCATACTCTCTAAACTCAAGAGAAATAGTGAACCACGACATAGGTTTGAATAGCATGGGAGATATTTGAAAGACGCACGCCTGGCAAGCTTCTTTCAACCCTCTATATAATGACTCTTTAAACCCTTTAGAGTCGCTCTAGTTTCTTCAGTAATTTTGTAGATTTTGAAAAAATCAAAAGCTAGATATTTTGAAGTACTGCGTTGACGCCCGCGAAATTCATTATACCTTTTATCGAAAAAAATTGCATACTTTTTCGCAAATTCCACAAGATTTGTAGAATCAGATGGCTAATCCTTCAAGAAGTGCATCAACATCTTCAAATACCTTATTAATATCTTGCTGGCCGTTAATGTTTTGCAAGTATCCTTTTTCCCCGTAGAAATCAAGGAGTGGCTGCGTTTGTTTCAAATTCACATCTAAGCGATTTTGAACCGTTTCTGCATTATCGTCAGCACGTTGGTAAAGTTCTCCGCCACAGCGATCGCATGTGTCTTCTTTTGCTGGAGGATTAAAAACAAGGTGATATGTCGAACCACAAGATTTACAAATGCGGCGACCTGTTAATCTTTCCATCAAAATCTCTTTATCCACGTCAATATTAATAACAAAATTGATTTGACGATCTAAATCTGTAAGAATATTTTCTAATGCTTCAGCTTGAGCCACAGTACGTGGAAAACCATCAAGCAAGAAACCTTTCTTACAATCATCTTTACTTAATCTTTCACGGACAATCCCGATTGTAACTTCATCTGGTACAAGCGCACCTTGATCCATGAATGATTTTGCTTGTATACCAAGCTTTGTTCCATCTTTGATAGCTGTTCGGAACATATCTCCAGTAGAGATATGAGGGATGTTATATTTTTCTACAATCTTTTCAGCTTGAGTACCTTTACCAGCGCCTGGAAGTCCCATTAATACTAGATTCATTTGTATTCCCCCTCAAACTCTATAATGGGCATTGGGAACAATCCGTTCCCAAAACTCATTACTTTATAAAACCTTTATAATGGCGTTTCACTAATTGCGCTTCAAGTTGTTTCATCGTATCAAGAGCTACCCCAACCACGATAAGAAGACTTGTTCCACCAATCTGTGCAGATTGAGGAAGATCAGCAATTTTAATGAAGAATACCGGTAAAACGGCAATGACTGCTAAAAATATAGAGCCAACAAACGTTAAACGATATAATACGCTCGTTAAATAATCTTGTGTATTCTGACCAGGACGA
Organism: Peribacillus sp. Hz7; assembly: GCF_042136355.1. Classification (NCBI taxonomy): domain Bacteria; kingdom Bacillati; phylum Bacillota; class Bacilli; order Caryophanales; family Bacillaceae; genus Peribacillus; species Peribacillus sp. Hz7. The sequence goes on along the minus strand of NZ_JBHHJV010000018.1, from coordinate 44,821 downwards.
ATCCCAGGTACATATCCACCTTGCTTTTTCAAATTATCAGCCATTTGTTCAGGATTAACCTGAATAAAGGCATAAAAATAAGCAAAAGCAATAATAAGAGCCACATAAATAATCATACCGATTGGTTCCGTATAATTAAATGACTTTTGAATCCATTCTGTTACACTATTCTGTTCAAAGAATGTAACAATGGTTGTAGGTGTAATAAGAAATGCCATCGCAAAGATTACCGGAATAACCCCTGCAGCATTCACCTTTAATGGTAGGTGAGTAGATTGCCCACCCATTTGTGTACGACCTGCCGCAGCGCGCTTCGCATATTGGATCGGAATTTTACGTAGTGCTTGTTGAATAAAGATAACAGCCACTATGATTGCTAATACTGCTAAAGCTATAAGAACCATGGTTACGATTCGTAAGAAAAGTTGTTCTCCAGCATCTTCAAACTGCTGAGCATAAATTTGATTAATTGTCGTAGGAAAACTCGCGACAATCCCAGCAAAGATAATGATAGAAATACCGTTACCTACACCTTTAGACGTGATCAGCTCTCCTAACCACAAAAGAAAAGCCGTACCCGCGGTTAAAACAGTCGCAATAAGCAAATACGTTCCAATGCTAGGGTCTTCTACTAAACCACTATACATACTATTGAATCCATAAGACATTCCTAATGCCTGAATAAATCCAAGAATAATGGTAAAGTAACGAGTGAATTGAGCTAGTTTACGACGACCAGCTTCCCCTTGCTTAGACCATTCAGTAAACTTTGGAACAACGTCCATTTGAAGCAACTGAACAATAATAGATGCCGTAATATACGGCATAATACCCATCGCTAAGATGGAGAAATTTTGCAAGGCACCGCCGCCAAAGGTATTTAATAAACCAATGACGCCTAACTCTTCCTGCGCTGTGAAAACATCGGCATTCACATTCGGTACAGGAATAAATGTACCGATGCGATAGACGATTAGCATTAGCAGGGTAAAGAAAATTTTATTTCTTATTTCACCCACACGCATAAAATTGGAGATCGTACGAAACATCAGATCACCTCTGCAGTACCGCCAGCAGCTTCGATAGCTTCTTTAGCAGCTGAAGAGAATTTGTTAGCTTTAACAGTAAGCTTTTTCTCGATGTTCCCTTTTGCAAGAATTTTGATTCCTGCTTTTTCTTTACTTACAATACCTGTCTCGATTAATAGAGCAGGTGTTACTTCTGTACCGTCTTCGAAACGATTCAACGTATCAAGATTCACGATAGCATAGTCTTTACGGTTGATGTTTGTAAATCCACGTTTTGGTAAACGTCTGAATAATGGTGTTTGACCACCTTCAAATCCAAGACGAACGCCACCGCCTGAACGAGCGTTTTGTCCTTTATGACCTTTACCAGCAGTTTTACCGTTACCAGATCCGATACCGCGACCTTTACGTTTACGTTCTTTACGAGCACCTTCTGCAGGTTTTAACTCATGAAGTTTCATTGTTGGCACCTCCTTGTTATGAGTTATGTTTTTATTGTTCCTTTACAGTAACAAGATGAGCAACTTTGGTAATCATACCGCGAATCGCAGGGTTATCATCATGAACAACTGTTTGATGCATTTTACGTAAACCCAGTGTGTTAACTGTAACGCGTTGATCTTCAGGGCGACCAATCAAGCTACGAGTAAGGGTAATTTCTAATTTAGCCATTTGAATTCCCCCCTTATCCTAACAGTTCTTCTACTGATTTACCACGTAACTTAGCTACGTCCTCAGCACGTTTCAATTGCTTTAATCCTTCGATTGTTGCACGAACCATGTTAATTGGTGTACTTGTACCTAGAGATTTAGAAAGAATATCTTGGATACCACCTAATTCTAAGACTGCACGAACTGGTCCACCAGCGATAACTCCAGTACCGGCAGAAGCAGGTTTTAATAATACGTGACCTGCACCGAAACGTCCGTTAACAAGGTGCGGAATAGTTGTTCCAACCATTGGTAACGTAATTAAGTTTTTCTTAGCATCCTCGATAGCTTTGCGGATCGCATCTGGAACTTCTTGAGCTTTACCAGTACCGAATCCAACGTGACCGTTTTTATCACCAACAACTACAAGTGCAGTGAAACGGAAACGACGTCCGCCTTTTACAACTTTAGCTACACGGTTAACGGTAACTACGCGTTCTTCAAGTTCTAATTTATTAGGATCAATACGACGCATCTGTTTTGTCCCTCCTTATCCATTAAAATTCTAAGCCGTTTTCACGAGCAGCGTCAGCTAATGCTTTTACGCGGCCATGGAAAAGGTAACCCCCGCGGTCAAATACCACAGTTGTATAACCTTTTTCTACAGCACGTTTCGCAATAAGTTCGCCAACTTTTTGAGCTGCTTCAGCATTGCTAGTAGCTTCTGTACCGATCTCTTTATCAAGAGTAGAAGCACTTGCTAGAGTTACGCCTTTTACATCGTCAATTAATTGTGCGTAAATGTGTTTGTTTGAACGGAACACATTTAAACGAGGACGAGCTTCCGTACCAGAAAGTTTCGCACGGACACGCGCGTGTCTTTTCTGACGAGTAGCGTTTTTATCAAGCTTCGTAATCATTTACGTCACTCCTTTCGTTTACTTATGCGACATTACTTACCAGTTTTACCTTCTTTACGACGAACATATTCACCTTCGTAACGAATACCTTTACCTTTATAAGGCTCTGGCGGGCGAACATCACGGATATCAGCTGCAAGAGCGCCTACACGTTCTTTGCTAATACCTTTAACAATAATCTTTGTATTTGAAGGAACTTCAATTTCAAGTCCTTGTTCAGCTTCAAATTCAACAGGGTGAGAGTACCCAACATTAAGAACTAGCTTGCTACCTTGCTTTTGAGCACGGTAACCAACCCCGATAAGTTCTAATGATTTTTCGAATCCTTTAGAAACACCTTCAACCATGTTTGAAAGTACAGCACGAGTTGTACCATGGATAGTACGGTGCTCTTTTGAATCAGAAGGACGTGTTACTGTAACTACGTTCTCTTCTTGAGCGATTGTAAGATCCGCATGAAATGATCTAGATAATTCACCTTTAGGACCTTTTACAGTTACATCACTACCGTTGATTGTAACTGTAACGCCAGCAGGAATTTCAATAGGTTTTTTACCTACACGTGACATTTAGTGCACCTCCATTCTTGTAACAATGTATTACCAAACGTATGCTAATACTTCTCCGCCTACTTGTTTAGCGCGAGCTTCTTTATCAGTGAAAACTCCTTGAGAAGTTGAAACAATTGCGATACCTAATCCATTAAGAACGCGTGGTACTTCACCAGTTTTTGCGTATACACGTAAACCAGGTTTACTAATACGTTTTAATCCAGTAATTACACGCTCGTTGTTTCCACCGTATTTTAAGAAGATACGGATGATACCTTGTTTATTGTCTTCGATAAACTCAACGTCACGTACGAAGCCCTCTTTTTTCAAGATCTCAGCAATATCTCTTTTGATCTTAGAAGCAGGAACTTCTAATTTTTCGTGACGTACCATGTTCGCATTACGGATGCGAGTAAGCATATCTGCAATAGGATCTGTCATGACCATTTTATTTTACCTCCTTCCCAAACTCGGGTTTTACCAGCTAGCTTTTTTCACGCCAGGAATTTGTCCTTTATATGCAAGTTCGCGGAAACAAATACGGCAAAGTTTAAATTTACGGTATACAGAATGTGGACGTCCGCAACGTTCGCAACGTGTATATTCTTGTACTTTAAACTTAGGTCCGCGCTTTTGTTTTACGACCATAGACTTTTTAGCCACGTTATAGCCTCCCTTTTTTGATTACTTTTGGAACGGCATTCCGATTTGAGTAAGTAGTTCACGAGCTTCTTCATCTGTATTAGCAGTCGTTACAATAACGATGTCCATACCACGAACTTTGCTCACTTTATCGTAGTCAATCTCAGGGAAGATTAGCTGTTCTTTTACACCTAATGTGTAGTTTCCACGACCATCAAATGATTTTTTTGAAACGCCGCGGAAGTCACGTACACGTGGTAAAGAAACAGAAACTAGCTTATCAAGGAATTGATACATACGCTCTCCACGTAGTGTAACCTTCGCACCGATAGGCATACCTTCACGTAAACGGAAGCCTGCGATTGATTTTTTTGCTTTTGTTACTACAGGTTTTTGACCAGCGATTTGTTGTAATTCTTCAACAGCAACATCTAGTGCTTTTGAGTTAGCAACAGCATCACCCACACCCATATTAATAACAACCTTTTCGATCTTTGGTACTTGCATTACTGATTGATAGTTGAATTTACCCATTAAAGATGGAGTAATTTCGCTTTGGTATTTTTCTCTAAGGCGGCTCATTATTTAGTTACCTCCCTTCATTTATGACTTATTTATCTAAAGTTTCACCTGATATTTTAGCTACGCGTACTTTTTTGCCGTTTTCAATCTTGTATCCAACACGAGTTGGTTTACCTGATTTTGGATCAAGCGGCATAACATTAGAAACGTGAATAGCAGCTTCTAGACTAATAATTCCACCTTGTGGATTAGCTTGTGATGGCTTAGAATGCTTTTTCACGATGTTTACTCCCTCAACAAGCACACGATTTTTCTTTGGGTATGCTGCAAGGATTGTACCTTGTTTGCCTTTGTCCTTACCAGAGATAACTACGACTTTGTCACCTTTTTTAACATGCATTAGCTTCGCACCTCCTTGAAAGGCTTTTACGATATTTATCAATTATAGAACTTCTGGAGCAAGAGAAACGATCTTCATGAAATTGTTGTCACGTAATTCACGAGCAACTGGTCCAAAGATACGTGTTCCACGCGGGCTCTTATCGTCACGGATAATTACACAAGCATTCTCATCGAATTTAATGTAAGATCCATCAGGACGACGTACACCGCTTTTTGTACGTACGACAACTGCTCTAACTACATCACCTTTTTTAACAACGCCACCTGGTGTTGCTTGTTTAACTGTAACAACGATGATATCACCGATATTTGCAGTTTTACGACCAGAACCACCAAGAACTTTAATTGTTAAAACCTCACGAGCACCAGAGTTGTCTGCTACTTTTAAACGAGATTCTTGTTGAATCATGTACGGTACCTCCCTTCGGAATTAGCTTAATCCGAACATAGATTAAATAATAACTGCTTTTTCTACTACTTCTACTAAACGGAAGCGTTTTGTCGCTGAAAGTGGACGAGTTTCCATAATACGTACTACATCGCCAATTTTCGCTTCATTCAGCTCGTCATGAGCTTTGAATTTCTTCGAGTACTTTACGCGCTTACCGTATAAAGAATGCTTTTTATACGTTTCTACAAGGACTGTTACTGTTTTATCCATTTTGTCGGATACAACGCGGCCAGTGTAGACTTTACGTTGGTTGCGTTCGCTCATTCTGCAAACCTCCATTCAATTATCGATTATTGACACCGATCTCTCTTTCACGAACAACTGTTTTCATACGAGCGATCGATTTGCGCACTTCGCGGATGCGAGCTGTATTTTCAAGTTGTCCAGTAGCTAACTGGAAACGAAGATTAAATAGTTCTTCTTTAAGAGATTTTACTTTTTGTTCAATTTCGGCAGTGGTTAATTCTTTGATTTCATTAGCTTTCACTTGATTCACCACCAATTTCTTCTCGTTTTACAAACTTACATTTAACTGGAAGTTTGTGCATTGCAAGACGTAATGCTTCACGTGCAATCTCTTCAGATACACCAGAGATTTCAAACATTACTTTACCTGGTTTAACAACTGCAACCCATCCTTCAGGAGCCCCTTTACCAGAACCCATTCGGACTTCAAGTGGTTTAGCAGTGTAAGGCTTGCTTGGGAAAATTTTGATCCAAACTTTACCGCCACGTTTCATGTAACGTGTCATTGCAATACGTGCAGCTTCGATTTGACGGTTTGTGATCCAAGAAGCTTCAAGTGCTTGAAGGCCATATTCTCCGAAATGTACTTCAGTACCACCTTTAGCATTCCCTCTCATTTTACCGCGGTGTTCACGACGATATTTTACGCGTTTTGGCAATAACATATTATTTTCCTCCTTCCTCAGATTTCTTCTTAGTAGGAAGAACTTCTCCACGGTAGATCCAAACTTTTACGCCTAATTTACCGTAAGTAGTGTCTGCTTCTGCATGAGCATAATCAATGTCAGCACGAAGTGTGTGAAGAGGAACTGTTCCTTCACTATAGTGTTCAGCACGAGCGATATCAGCACCGCCAAGACGACCAGAAACTTGCGTTTTGATTCCTTGAGCACCAGCGCGCATAGTACGTTGAATAGCTTGCTTTTGAGCACGACGGAATGAAACACGATTTTCTAATTGACGAGCAATGTTTTCTGCAACTAATTTCGCATCAAGATCTGCTCTTTTGATTTCAATGATGTTGATATGAACTCTTTTACCTGTTAATTGGTTTAATGCTTTACGAAGCGCTTCAACTTCTGTACCACCTTTACCAATAACCATACCTGGCTTAGCTGTGTGTACAGAAATGTTAATGCGGTTAGCAGCACGTTCAATTTCAACTTTTGATACAGAAGCATCACTTAAACGTTTCGTGATATATTCACGAACTTTAAGGTCTTCATGTAAAAGTTCTGCATAGTCTTTATCAGCGTACCACTTGGACTCCCAATCTCGGATGATCCCAATACGCATACCGATTGGATTTACCTTTTGACCCACAGATTATCCCTCCTTCTTTTCTGATACAACGATTGTAATATGACTAGTACGTTTGTTAATCGCACTCGCACGACCTTGAGCGCGAGGACGGAAACGTTTTAAAGTTGGTCCTTCATTAACGTATGCTTCTGAAATAACTAGGTTATTGATATCCATTTCGTAGTTATGTTCTGCGTTTGCGATAGCAGACTTAAGAACTTTTTCTACAACTGGAGATGCAGCTTTTGGAGTTAAACGAAGAATCGCAACTGCCTCACCTACTTGTTTCCCTCGGATTAAATCCGTAACTAAACGGACTTTACGAGCTGCAATACGAACTGTTTTAGCGACAGCTTTTGCTTGCATGAGATGCCCTCCTCTCATTAACGTCTTGTTTTCTTATCGTCACTTGCATGACCTTTATAAGTTCGTGTTGGCGCGAATTCGCCTAGTTTGTGACCTACCATATCTTCAGTTACATAAACCGGCACATGTTTACGACCATCATAAACTGCGATTGTGTGTCCGATGAATTGTGGGAAGATTGTTGAACGACGAGACCAAGTTTTTACAACCTGCTTCTTATCTGCTTCATTTAACTTTTCAATTTTAACGATTAAATGATCATCAACAAAAGGCCCCTTTTTTAAGCTACGACCCATGCGAGTACCTCCCTTCGTGATCGTTCTACGGTTCTTTGAATGAACCGTAGTTCAATCCCGTTATTTTTTACGACGACGTACGATAAATTTATCGGATTTGTTCTTTTTCTTACGTGTTTTGTATCCAAGAGTTGGTTTACCCCATGGAGACATTGGTGATTTACGTCCGATTGGTGAACGACCTTCACCACCACCGTGTGGGTGATCATTCGGGTTCATTACAGATCCACGAACTGTTGGGCGTTTACCTAACCAACGTGAACGACCTGCTTTACCGATGTGGATAAGTTCATGTTGTTCGTTACCTACTTGACCGATTGAAGCACGGCATGTAGCAAGAATCATACGAACTTCACCAGAGTTTAAACGTACAAGTACATAACGACCTTCTTTACCAAGTACTTGAGCAGATGTACCTGCTGAACGGACTAATTGTCCACCTTTTCCTGGTTTAAGTTCGATGTTATGGATTACTGTACCAACTGGGATGTTGATTAATGGAAGAGCGTTACCTACTTTAATATCAGCTTCAGGACCTGACATGATCTCCATACCTACTTCTAGGTTTTTAGGAGCTAGGATATAACGTTTTTCTCCATCTACATAGTTAATTAATGCAATGTTTGCAGAACGATTTGGATCGTACTCAATTGTAGCAACGCGTCCTGGTATACCATCTTTATTTCGTTTGAAATCGATGATACGGTATTGACGCTTGTGACCGCCACCTTGATGACGAACTGTTAACTTACCTTGGTTGTTACGGCCGCCTTTACTATGAAGGGGAGCAAGTAATGATTTTTCTGGTTTGTCTGTAGTAATCTCAGCAAAATCAGAAGTTGTCATGTTGCGTCGACCGTTAGAGGTAGGTTTATACTTTTTAATCGCCATTGTATTTCCCTCCTTCTCTTATGAATTAAGCTTCAAATAGCTCGATTTCTTTGCTATCAGCAGTTAGTTTAACAATAGCTTTACGGCGCTTGTTAGTGTAGCCTGCATGTTTACCCATGCGTTTGAATTTCCCTTTGTAGTTCATGATGTTTACTTTCTCAACTTGTACGCCAAAGATTTCTTGAACAGCATCTTTAACTTGAGTTTTGTTAGCTTTCACATCAACTTCAAAAGTGTACTTCTTCTCAGCCATTGCATCTGAAGAAGCTTCAGTGATTACGGGGCGCTTAATGATATCGCGTGCGTCCATTATGCAAGCACCTCCTCTACTTTTTCGACAGCTGATTTAGTCAAGATCAATTTGTTGTGTGATACAACATCAAGAACGTTAAGACCATCAGCTTCCACTACAGTAACACCTGGGATGTTACGTGCAGAAAGAGCAACTTTCTCATCTACTCCATTAGTAACGACTAATGCTTTAGTATCAACAGAAAGGTTATTTAGAACTGCTACAAATTCTTTCGTTTTTGGAGCTTCGAAAGATAAGCTTTCAAGAACTAAGATGTTCTCTTCTAATGCTTTAGCAGATAATGCAGATTTAATCGCTAAACGACGTACCTTTTTCGGTAATTTGTAAGCGTAAGATCTTGGAGTTGGTCCAAATACAGTACCACCACCACGCCATTGTGGTGAACGGATAGAACCTTGACGTGCGCGTCCAGTTCCTTTTTGTTTCCAAGGTTTACGTCCGCCGCCTGCAACTTCAGAACGGTTTTTTACTTTATGAGTTCCTTGACGTAAGGAAGCTCGTTGCATAATGATTGCTTCAAATAATACGTGATTATTAGGCTCAATACCAAATACAGAATCGTTAAGTTCGATATCTCCAACTTGTGATCCAGCTTGGTTGAACAGAGTAACTTTTGGCATTCTAATGCTCCTCCTTTCTTAAATATTACTTCGCTTTAATAGCGTTAGTTACTTTGATTAAAGCTTTTCTCGCACCTGGTACGTTACCTTTAATCAATAGTAAATTACGTTCAACGTCAACTTTAACGATAGCTAAGTTTTGAACAGTGATTTGTTCTCCACCCATGCGTCCTGGTAATAATTTACCTTTGAATACACGGTTTGGAGCAACAGGACCCATTGAACCCGGGCGACGGTGGTAACGAGAACCGTGTGCCATTGGTCCGCGAGATTGTCCGTGGCGCTTGATAGAACCTTGGAAACCTTTACCTTTTGAAATTCCTGTTACATCAACTAGTTCGCCTTCAGCGAAAATATCAACTTTGACTTCCTGACCGATCTCGTATTCACCAAGATTAGCTCCGCGGAATTCACGGATGAAGCGCTTAGGAGCAGTGTTTGCTTTTTCAACGTGCCCTTTTTCAGGTTTGTTTGAAAGCTTTTCACGCTTTGTTTCGAAACCGATTTGAATTGCTTCATAACCGTCTGTTTCAACCGTTTTCTTTTGTAGAACAACGTTTTCCGCAGCTTCGATAACTGTTACTGGAATAAGCTCACCGTTTTCAGCGAAAACTTGAGTCATACCGATTTTTCTTCCTAAGATTCCTTTGGTCATTAGTCACACCTCCTAGAGTAATTGTTCATTTTTATATGAATTATAATTTAATTTCAATATCAACGCCTGATGGTAAATCTAAACGCATCAATGAATCAACTGTTTGCGGAGTTGGATTAACGATGTCGATTAGACGTTTATGCGTACGCATTTCGAATTGCTCACGAGAATCTTTGTATTTATGAACCGCACGAAGGATTGTATAAACAGATCTTTCAGTTGGCAATGGGATCGGACCAGATACAGCCGCACCAGAGCGTTTTGCAGTTTCAACAATTTTCTCAGCAGATTGATCAAGGATTCTGTGATCATATGCTTTTAAACGGATACGAATTTTTTGTTTTGCCATTATTTTCCCTCCTTTTCGCCTATTTTAAAATAGACCTTCTCAATGGAAATTTCCCACTCACTCGCCATGGCAAAGCGGCCGGGTGTGTCAGCAACCTTCCATATCATCGCAGTCAAAGACCAACATTGTCTATTATACACAAAGCACAAAGAATAAGCAAGAAAAACTTACAACAAACTTTGTGTAACACACTTTTACTATTATACATAGATATAGTCCTCTTATCAAGTGTTAGTTCACAACAACTTTGAAACTAGTTTCTTCTATTAATAAATAAAACTTTTTATGTAAAGTTATTTATATAGATATAAAGGAAGAGAAGACACATATAAGAAAAGAGGAACTAGAAGGGAAGTTACTCTTTACCTTTATCTATTGAACAGAGTATAAATCGATAAGCTAGACTATACACAATACAGCCGCACTTCATTTTAACTCATAGCTTCTAAGTACTTATACTAGTTTCCTATACAATAAAAAAAGCCAGACAGCGTCCTGTCTGGCCCTTTCAGAAGGCGTCCCTTCCTATTTATAAACCGTCAGTTATAATTACTCAGTGATTGTAGCAACTACACCAGCGCCTACAGTACGTCCACCCTCACGGATAGAGAATTTAGTACCTTCTTCGATAGCGATTGGAGCGATCAATTCAACAGTCATTTCGATGTTGTCACCAGGCATAACCATTTCTACGCCTTCAGGTAAGTTACAGATACCAGTTACGTCAGTTGTACGGAAGTAGAACTGAGGACGGTAGTTAGAGAAGAATGGAGTGTGACGTCCACCTTCTTCTTTTGAAAGAACATAAACTTCAGCTTTAAATTTAGTGTGTGGAGTGATTGAACCTGGTTTAGCAAGTACTTGTCCACGTTGGATATCTTCACGAGCTACACCACGAAGAAGTGCACCGATGTTGTCACCAGCTTCAGCATAGTCAAGAAGTTTACGGAACATTTCAACACCTGTTACAGTAGTTGATTTTGGCTCTTCAGAAAGACCGATGATTTCGATTACGTCACCGACTTTAATTTGTCCACGCTCAACACGTCCAGTAGCAACTGTTCCACGTCCAGTGATTGAGAATACGTCCTCAACTGGCATCATGAAGTCTTTATCAGTATCACGAGTTGGTGTTGGGATGTACTCATCAACAGCGTTCATTAATTCGTGAATTTTTTCTTCCCAAGCAGCGTCTCCTTCAAGAGCTTTAAGAGCAGAACCTTTGATAACTGGGATATCATCACCAGGGAAATCGTATTCAGAAAGAAGATCACGGATCTCCATTTCTACTAATTCAAGAAGTTCTTCATCGTCTACCATGTCACATTTGTTCATGAATACAACAAGGTAAGGTACACCTACTTGACGAGAAAGAAGGATGTGCTCACGAGTTTGTGGCATTGGGCCATCAGCAGCAGATACTACTAAGATACCGCCGTCCATTTGAGCAGCACCAGTGATCATGTTTTTAACATAGTCAGCATGTCCTGGGCAGTCAACGTGTGCGTAGTGACGGTTAGCAGTTTCGTACTCAACGTGTGCAGTAGAGATTGTGATACCACGTTCTCTTTCTTCTGGAGCACCATCAATTTGGTCATAAGCGCGTGCTTCTGCACCACCTGATTTTGCAAGTACAGTTGTGATAGCAGCTGTTAAAGTAGTTTTACCATGGTCAACGTGACCAATTGTTCCAACGTTAACGTGGGGTTTTGAACGATCAAATTTTTCTTTAGCCATTAGGGAATTCCTCCTTAAATTTACGAATAATATTAAGTATATAGTTCTGTGACAGAAGAAAAATTCTTCCATCACAGCTTACATAAGTAGTTATACTTTAATAAAGTATGAAAATCAATTATTCACCTTTATTTTTTTTGATAATTTCTTCAGAAATGCTCTTTGGTACTTCTTCATAGTGATCGAAGTGCATAGAGAATGTTCCGCGTCCTTGTGTATTAGAACGTAGAGATGTTGCATATCCGAACATTTCAGATAGTGGAACCATCGCTTTAACAACTTGCGTGTTACCGCGAGCTTCCATACCTTCTACACGGCCACGACGTGATGTAACATCACCCATGATATCTCCCATGTATTCTTCTGGAATAACAACTTCTACTTTCATAATCGGTTCAAGGATAACCGGTTGACATTTAGATACTGCATTTTTAAGTGCCATAGATGCAGCAATTTTAAACGCCATTTCGTTGGAGTCAACATCATGGTATGATCCGTCGAAAAGTTTTGCTTTAATATCGATAAGAGGGTATCCAGCAAGTACACCGCGATCAAGAGAGTCTTCTAGACCAGCTTGAACTGCAGGGATGTATTCACGTGGTACAACACCACCGACGATAGCATTTTCAAATTCGAAGCCTTTTCCTTCTTCGTTAGGAGAAAACTCGATCCATACGTGACCGAATTGTCCACGACCACCAGATTGACGTACGAATTTACCTTCAACTTGTGCTGATGCACGGAATGTTTCACGGTAAGCTACTTGAGGAGCACCTACGTTCGCTTCTACCTTAAATTCACGACGCATACGGTCAACAAGGATATCTAAGTGAAGTTCACCCATACCAGCGATAATTGTTTGACCTGTTTCTTGGTCAGTATGCGCACGGAATGTTGGATCTTCATCTTGTAGTTTTTGTAAAGCTTGAGACATTTTGTCTTGGTCAGCTTTTGATTTTGGTTCAACAGAAAGCGAGATAACTGGCTCTGGGAAGACCATAGACTCAAGAATAACTTGGTTTTTGTCATCACATAGAGTGTCACCTGTTGTAGTATCTTTCAAACCTACTGCAGCTGCGATATCTCCTGCGTATACTTGAGAAATTTCTTCACGGCTGTTTGCATGCATTTGTAGGATACGTCCAACACGCTCACGTTTACCTTTTGTAGAGTTTATTACGTAAGAACCAGATTGCAATGTACCTGAGTATACACGGAAGAATGTAAGTTTCCCTACATATGGATCCGTCATTACTTTAAATGCAAGTGCTGAGAATGGCTCTTCATCGCTTGAATGACGCTCAACTTCTTCTTCGCTATCAGGAAGAGTACCTTTAATAGAAGGTACATCAGTTGGAGCTGGAAGATAGTCGATAACCGCATCTAGCATTGGTTGTACACCTTTATGCTTGAAAGCAGTACCACAGATTACTGGATAGAATTCAACAGCGATTGTCGCTTTACGGATTGCCGCTTTAAGCTCTTCAACTGAAATTTCTTCTCCACCTAGGTATTTTTCCATTAAATCTTCGTCAACTTCAGCAACACCTTCGATTAATTTCTCGCGGTATTCTTGAGCTAATTCAAGATGTTCTGCAGGAATTTCACCTTCTGTGATATCAGTACCTTGGTCATTACCGTAGAAAGTTGCTTTCATTTCTACTAAGTCAATGATTGCTGAGAAGTTATCTTCAGCACCAATTGGTAATTGGATTGGGTGAGCGTTCGCTTGAAGGCGATCGTGTAGAGTTCCTACAGAATATAAGAAATCTGCACCCATTTTATCCATTTTGTTTACGAATACAATACGTGGTACTCCGTAAGTTGTTGCTTGACGCCAAACTGTTTCAGTTTGAGGCTCAACACCTGATTGCGCATCAAGAACAGCTACAGCTCCATCAAGAACACGTAGAGAACGCTCAACTTCAACAGTGAAGTCAACGTGACCTGGAGTATCGATAATGTTGATACGGTTACCGTTCCATTGTGCAGTTGTTGCAGCAGATGTAATTGTAATTCCGCGTTCTTGCTCTTGTTCCATCCAGTCCATTTGTGAAGCACCTTCGTGCGTTTCACCAATTTTATGGATTTTACCAGTGTAATAAAGAATACGTTCTGTAGTTGTCGTTTTACCAGCATCAATGTGAGCCATGATCCCGATATTACGAGTATTTGCTAAGGAGAACTCTCTTGCCATTTGTCTTTCTCCTTCCTTCTATGAATTTAATTTTATAGTATTTAATCTTACCAACGGTAGTGAGCGAATGCTTTGTTCGCTTCTGCCATTTTGTGTGTATCTTCACGTTTCTTAACTGATGCACCAGTGTTGTTAGCTGCATCCATGATTTCAGAAGCTAAACGCTCTTCCATCGTTTTTTCTCCACGAAGACGAGAGTAGTTTACTAACCAACGAAGACCTAGAGTTGAACGGCGGTCTGGACGCACCTCAACTGGTACTTGGTAGTTAGCACCACCTACACGGCGTGCTCTAACTTCTAATACAGGCATGATGTTTTTAAGTGCTTGTTCAAACACTTCGATTGGTTCATTGCCAGTACGTTCTTTAATAAGATCGAATGCAGAGTAAAGAATTTTTTGTGATTTACCTCTTTGTCCATCAACCATCATTTTGTTGATTAAACGAGTCACAAGTTTTGAATTATAAATTGGATCTGGTAATACATCTCTTTTTGAAACAGGTCCTTTACGAGGCATTAATTTTTCCTCCTTTCAAAGAAAATCATATTTTAAGTTTTAGATTATTTTTTTGCAGCTTTTGGACGCTTCGTACCGTATTTAGAACGGCCTTGCATACGGTTGTTAACACCAGCAGTGTCAAGTGCACCACGAACGATGTGATAACGTACCCCTGGTAAATCTTTTACACGACCACCGCGGATAAGTACCACGCTGTGTTCTTGTAAGTTGTGACCGATACCTGGGATATAAGCTGTTACCTCGATACCGTTTGTTAAACGTACACGCGCATATTTACGTAACGCAGAGTTTGGTTTTTTCGGTGTCATTGTACCAACACGCGTACAAACACCACGTTTTTGCGGAGATGATACGTTAGTTTGTGCTTTCTTGAAGCTGTTGTAGCCTTTGTTTAGCGCTGGTGATTTTGAATTAATTTCTTTTGATTCGCGACCTTTGCGCACTAATTGGTTAATAGTAGGCATTCTATTTTTCCTCCCTTCACTTTTTCATTCCTAGTACCACACATCCAGGTGGTTCATAAATGGGTAAAAACAAAGTTCTTGCAATTGTTATGCAAAAACGAGTTTACTTTTTTAGGGCAACAGTTGCTGCTCCGACATCTATACCGCATGCTTTTCCAAGCATTTTCATCGAATCAACATATGTGATCGGAACATTCAACTCAGTAGCAGTTTCAACAACGCGCGCTGTCAAGTAAATATCCGCATCTCGAGCAATGATAATCTCTTGAATCAAATTGTGTTTCAGAGCTCTCACTGTTTGTTTCGTTCCTATAATCACAGACTTTGCCTGCATTACTTTTTCATAAGACATGGTCTATATCCTCCAGAGTTACAAGGTAACGTAGGAGCACCTTTGCTATATTATCACCTTTTAACAATAGGTGTCAACTTCTTTTGAAAAGTTTTTTAGCAAATGTTTTCCTTATTTTAAAGACTATGCTATATGACTCTTCATTTTCGACCTATTTGAACTATCATTCCATGAAATACTCACGTTTGACATAACCTTTAAAAAGCTGACTCAATAAAGTCTGCTAAGTCATTCTACTTTATTTTAAAGTGAATGATCTTGCCTTCCTTTATTGAGCCAACCTCAATGGTTATTAGTCTACTGTAACTGTTTCTTCATCCTCAGCAACTACAGGCTGTGCTTTGCGGTAACGAAGCATACCTGTACCCGCAGGGATTAACTTACCGATAATAACATTTTCTTTCAAGCCTAATAATTCATCGCGTTTCCCTTTAATTGCAGCGTCTGTTAAGACTCTTGTTGTTTCTTGGAACGATGCTGCAGACAAGAAAGAATCCGTTTCAAGAGATGCCTTTGTAATACCTAACAGAACTGGACGTCCCGTTGCTGGTAATTTACCGTTCATTAACGCTTCTGTATTGGCAAGCGTAAATTGATGTACATCTAGTAATGTTCCTGGAAGAACCTCTGTTTCACCCGCATCTAAGACACGAACTTTGCGAAGCATCTGTCTAACCATTACTTCGATATGTTTGTCACCAATTTCTACCCCTTGCATACGATATACTTTTTGTACTTCATGCAATAGATATTCTTGAACAGTTAACACATCTGTGACTTTCAACAATTCTTTTGGATCGATGGAACCTTCTGTTAGCTCTTCGCCTCGACGTACATGTGAATCGACTTTCACTCTTAGACGTGCTGTATATGGCGCCGTATACGTACGAGACTCGACAGCCCCTTGAATCACAATTTCCTGTTGTTTATCACGAATCTCGTTGATTGAAACAACTGTACCTTCAATCTCAGAGATAATCGCTTGACCTTTTGGATTTCTCGCTTCAAAAATCTCCTGAATACGAGGTAAACCTTGAGTAATATCGTCTCCGGCAACCCCACCTGTATGGAATGTACGCATCGTTAACTGAGTACCTGGTTCACCAATTGATTGTGCGGCAATTGTACCAACTGCCTCCCCGACTTCAACTGCTTGACCCGTTGCTAAGTTACGACCATAACATTTTTTACATACACCATGGCTTGTGTTACACGTAAAGGCAGAACGAATCCATACCGTTTCAATACCTAGAGATTCAATATAGTCTGCAAGATCTTCTGTGATTAAACCATTCTCTGGAACAATAACTTCATCCGTTTCTGGGTGTTTAATCGCTTTTCTTGCATAACGTCCAACTAAACGCTCTTCAAGTGCTTCAATAATTTCTGTGCCTTCTCTTAAAGCAGAAATTTTCAAGCCGCGATCTGTACCACAATCGTCATCACGAATGATAACATCTTGCGCTACGTCTACTAAACGACGAGTTAAGTAACCAGAATCGGCAGTTTTTAGTGCTGTATCGGCAAGACCTTTACGCGCACCGTGAGTAGAGATGAAGTATTCTAATACCGTTAAACCTTCACGGAAACTTGACTTAATCGGTAACTCAATAATTCGACCAGCCGGGTTGGCCATCAATCCACGCATACCCGCAAGCTGCGTAAAGTTAGAGGCGTTACCACGGGCACCGGAATCACTCATCATAAAGATTGGGTTACGACGGTCTAAGGAATCCATCAGTTTAGATTGGATTGTATCTTTTGCCGCACTCCAAATCGCAATAACGCGGTCATAACGCTCATCTTCTGTGATTAAACCACGTCTGAATTGTTTTAATACGTTATCCACTTTTTGTTGTGCTTCATCAATAATTCCTTGCTTTTCACCTAATACAACGATATCTGCTACACCAACCGTAATACCGGCTTTTGTAGAATATTTGAATCCAAGATCTTTCATGCGATCAAGCATTTTAGATGTTTCTGTAATTTTGAAACGTTTAAATACTTCCGCAATGATATTTCCAAGATATTTTTTCTTAAATGGATCAATCACTGGCTGTGCTTTAATCAATTCTAGAATATTAGCACCTTTGTCCACGAAATATTTTTCCGGTGTTTTCGTTTCTAAGTTATAACGAGTTGGCTCGTTAATGTATGGGAACGAATTCGGTAAAATTTCATTAAATACTAATTTCCCAACTGTTGTTAATAACAGCTGATTATTTTGCTCTTCTGTAAACGTTTGGTTGTTTAAAGAAGAAGCTTGCACTGCACAACGAGAATGCAGGTGGACATAACCATTTTGGTAAGCAAGTAACGCCTCATTTGTATCTTTAAAGACCATTCCCTCGCCCATTGCACCTTCTCGTTCTAATGTTAGGTAGTAGTTCCCTAATACCATATCCTGAGATGGCGTTACGACTGGTTTTCCGTCTTTTGGATTCAAGATGTTTTGAGCAGCTAACATTAGCATACGTGCTTCTGCTTGCGCTTCTGAAGACAATGGTACGTGAACGGCCATTTGGTCACCATCGAAATCGGCGTTGTATGCTGTACATACAAGTGGATGCAGGCGAATCGCACGACCTTCTACTAGCGTTGGTTCAAACGCTTGAATACCAAGTCTGTGCAGCGTTGGGGCACGGTTCAGCAATACAGGATGTTCTCTGATTACTTCTTCTAATACGTCCCAAATTTCAGGAGAGAAACGTTCAATCTTACGTTTAGCTGATTTAATATTATGTGCTAAACCTTTTTGAACAAGCTCCTTCATAACGAATGGCTTGAATAATTCAATCGCCATTTCTTTCGGTAAACCACATTGATACATTTTCAAGTTAGGCCCTACAACGATAACTGAACGACCAGAGTAGTCTACACGTTTACCAAGAAGGTTTTGACGGAATCGTCCTTGTTTACCCTTTAACATGTGAGATAATGATTTCAATGGACGATTACCCGGTCCTGTTACTGGACGACCACGACGGCCATTATCGATCAATGCATCAACAGCTTCTTGCAGCATACGTTTTTCGTTTTGAACGATAATGCTTGGTGCTCCAAGATCTAATAATCGTTTCAAACGATTATTTCGGTTAATTACACGACGATATAAATCATTTAAATCAGATGTCGCAAAACGACCACCATCTAGTTGAACCATTGGGCGAAGCTCTGGCGGAATCACCGGCAGAACATCTAAAATCATCCATGAAGGTTCATTTCCAGAATTACGGAACGCTTCTAACACTTCTAATCGTTTAATCGCACGAGTTCTACGTTGTCCTTGAGCCGTTTTTAACTCTTCCTTCAACGCCTCTACTTCTTTTTCCGTATCAATATCTTGAAGAAGCTTCTTAATAGCTTCAGCACCCATAGCAGCTTGGAATTTCTTCCCATACTTCTCACGGTATGCACGATACTCTTTTTCAGAAAGCAGCTGTTTCTTTTCTAAAGTTGTATCGCCTGTTTCTGTTACAACATAAGAAGCAAAGTAAATAACTTCTTCTAGTGCACGAGGAGACATATCTAATACAAGTCCCATACGGCTTGGAATACCTTTGAAATACCAAATATGTGATACAGGAGCAGCTAGTTCAATATGACCCATACGTTCACGACGAACTTTTGATCGAGTTACTTCTACGCCACAACGATCACAGACTACACCTTTATAACGAACACGTTTGTATTTACCACAGTGACATTCCCAGTCTTTCTGTGGACCAAAGATTCTTTCGCAGAATAAACCATCTTTTTCTGGCTTTAATGTACGATAGTTAATTGTTTCAGGTTTTTTCACTTCTCCATGTGACCAAGAACGAATCTTGTCTGGTGAAGAAAGACCAATCTTCATATACTCAAAATTATTAACGTCTAGCAAGGGGCCTACCTCCCTTTTAATCTCCAGGTTTTACCCTTATTGCTTATCTACATAAACAATCATAACGCAAGATTTCTCTCACGATCATCAACCATTATATGAATGAGGCTTTAACAGGCAGCACGATATGGCTACCTGTTAAAGTCATTATCTGTTCATTAATCTGTAGTAACTGAGCTAGATTGTGCTCCTACTTCAGAAGCAACCATCTCTTTTGTATCAGATTCCATGTTTAATACGTCTGATTGATTAGCGTCATCCTCATCCTCTAAATCTCGCATCTCAATTTCTCGATCTTCAGAGTTCATGATTTTAACATCTAATCCTAAGCTTTGAAGTTCCTTAATCAATACTTTGAACGATTCAGGTACACCTGGTTCTGGAACATTCTCGCCTTTAACAATTGCTTCGTATGTTTTCACACGACCAACAACATCATCCGATTTAACAGTAAGAATTTCTTGAAGTGTATAAGCGGCACCATATGCTTCAAGTGCCCAAACCTCCATCTCACCGAAACGCTGTCCACCGAATTGTGCTTTACCACCAAGCGGTTGCTGCGTAACAAGAGAGTATGGTCCAGTTGAACGAGCATGAAGCTTATCGTCAACCATGTGCGCAAGTTTAATCATATACATGACACCTACGGATACACGATTATCGAATGGTTCTCCTGAACGTCCGTCATATAATACGGTTTTCGCATCACGAGCCATACCAGCTTCTTCAATTGTTTCCCAAACATCATCTTCAGTTGCTCCATCGAATACAGGAGAAGCAACGTGAATATTAAGAGCACGAGCGGCCATACCTAAGTGTAGCTCAAGTACTTGACCAATGTTCATACGTGAAGGTACGCCCAGTGGATTTAACATGATGTCAACTGGTGTGCCATCCGGTAAATACGGCATATCTTCTTCAGGAAGGATTCGGGAGATAACCCCTTTATTACCATGGCGACCGGCCATTTTATCCCCTTCATGAATTTTACGTTTTTGTACGATATACACACGCGCTAGTTGGTTTACACCCGGTGGAAGTTCGTCACCATCTTCTCTGTTAAATACTTTAACATCCAAGACGATTCCGCCGCCGCCGTGAGGCACACGAAGAGATGTATCTCGAACTTCACGAGCTTTTTCACCAAAAATTGCATGAAGTAAGCGTTCTTCTGCTGTTAGTTCTGTAACCCCTTTAGGTGTTACTTTCCCTACTAGTAGATCTCCGTCTTTTACTTCTGCACCAACACGGATAATTCCACGCTCATCAAGGTTACGAAGGGCATCTTCCCCAACGTTCGGAATATCACGTGTAATTTCTTCCGGTCCTAATTTTGTATCACGAGACTCTGATTCATACTCTTCAATATGAATCGATGTATACACATCATCTTTTACTAAACGTTCACTCATGATGATGGCATCCTCATAGTTATATCCATCCCATGTCATGAAGGCAACAAGTACGTTGCGTCCAAGCGCTAACTCACCTTTTTCCATTGAAGGACCATCAGCAAGGATTTCACCTTTTACAACTTTGTCTCCTATGCTAACAATTGGGCGTTGGTTATAGCACGTTCCTTGGTTAGAACGAATAAATTTCAATAAACGGTATTTATCAAGGTTCCCCTTCACTTCTTGACCGTCTACTTCTGATACACGTCGAACCCAAATTTCGCGAGCCTCTACGTGTTCAACGATACCAGGGTGTTTACAAATAACAGCTGCACCAGAGTCTTTAGCTGATACGTACTCCATACCTGTACCTACTCGCGGCGCTTCAGGCTGCATTAATGGAACAGCTTGACGTTGCATGTTCGCTCCCATTAAAGCACGGTTGGAGTCATCGTTTTCTAAGAACGGAATACATGCTGTCGCAGCTGATACAACTTGCTTAGGAGATACGTCCATGTAATCGACACGATCGCGCGGAACTACAGTGTTTTCACCACGGAAACGAGCTACAATGCCTTCATCAAGGAATGACCCATCATCAGATAGACGTACATTCGCTTGAGCGACTACATAGTTATCTTCTTCATCTGCTGTTAAGTAATCAATTTGATTTGTGATTTTCCCTGTTTCTGGATCCACTCGACGATATGGCGTTTCAATGAAACCATATGGATTCACTTTCGCATAACTAGACAATGAGTTAATCAACCCAATGTTTGGACCCTCAGGCGTTTCAATTGGACACATACGACCATAGTGAGAGTAGTGAACGTCACGCACTTCAAAACCAGCGCGTTCACGCGTCAAACCACCAGGTCCTAGTGCAGAAAGACGACGTTTGTGTGTCAATTCAGCAAGCGGATTCGTTTGGTCCATGAATTGAGAAAGCTGAGAACTACCAAAAAATTCTTTAATTGACGCAATAACTGGACGAATATTAATTAGCTGCTGTGGTGTAATCGTGTTTGTATCTTGGATAGACATTCTCTCACGAACAACACGCTCCATACGAGATAATCCAATTCTAAATTGGTTCTGTAGAAGTTCACCAACAGAGCGTAAACGACGATTTCCTAAGTGGTCAATATCATCTGTAATCCCTACACCATGTAATAAGTTAAAGAAATAACTAATAGAAGAAAGAATATCAGCAGGTGTAATATGCTTCACTTCTTCCGTTACATAAGCATTACCAATTACATTAATAACTTTTTCACCATCAGGATCATTTGGTGCGTATATTTTAATTGGTTGAAGCAATGTTTCATCTTCTACTACGCCACCAGTTGGGTGATATGTTTTAAAACCAATGCCTTTTTCAAGATGAGGCAAGATTTTATCTAAAATACGTCGATCTAACATCGTGCCTTTTTCAACGATAATTTCTCCTGTTTCCGGATCAATTAACGTTTCGGCAATACGTTGTCCGAATAGACGATTTTTAATGTGTAGCTTTTTGTTTATTTTATAACGACCTACGTTCGCTAAATCATATCGTTTTGGGTCAAAGAAGCGAGAAATCAACAGACTTTTAGCATTTTCGACTGTCGGTGGTTCACCTGGACGAAGACGCTCATAAATCTCAAGCAAAGCTTTTTCTACACTTTCTGTATTGTCCTTTTCAAGCGTGTTGCGTAAATATTCATTGTCACCGATTAAATCAATAATTTCTTGATCAGTACCAAAGCCTAGCGCACGCATCAATACCGTAACTGGTAATTTTCGCGTACGATCGATTCTTACATACACAACATCTTTTGCATCTGTTTCATATTCAAGCCATGCACCACGGTTTGGAATAACCGTTGCTGTAAAGCCACGCTTCCCGTTTTTATCCATTTTCCCACTGTAATACACACTTGGAGAGCGTACTAACTGAGAAACGATAACACGTTCAGCACCATTAATAATGAATGTTCCTGTTTCTGTCATCAATGGGAAGTCACCCATGAAAACATCTTGGTCTTTTACTTCACCTGTATCTTTATTAACAAGGCGTACCTTTACACGAAGAGGTGCTGAATACGTAACATCACGCTCTTTTGATTCTTCTACTGGATACTTAGGTTCAGCCAAGCTGTAATCAATAAATTCAAGTGATAAGTTACCTGTAAAGTCCTCGATTGGAGAAATATCTTGAAACATTTCTCGAAGTCCTTCATCTAGAAACCATTGGTAAGAAGCTGTTTGAATCTCAATAAGATTTGGAAGCTCTAAAACTTCGCTGATTCTTGCATAACTTCTACGTTGGCGGTGTCGTCCATACTGAACTAGTTGACCTGTCAACTGATTCACCCCTTAAATCAAGCGTTATAAGGTTCAATTTGCCACAGAAAGTTGTTACTTTCCATAGACAAAAAGAAAATGGTTTTTGCTTTAAAAACCACTATTTCTCATAAAACGAACTATTATTTATATATTTTTTCCATTTCATACAATTATTATACACGATTGGTATAAAAATTGCATAGTAACGGAATTATATATATGCATTGTATAATACTAACATAGTGAAATTTGAGAGTCAATTTTTTTTAGAAACTAAGATATAATAACCTTTCTTCTTTTCAACTACTTCTACATTTCCAAATAATTGTTCCAGCTTCTCCATAGCAGATGGCGCCCCTTGTTTCTTTTGAATAACCACCCACAGACACCCACCTTCATTGAGTCGATTGAAGCTTTGCTCAAAAATTTCATGTACAACTGTTTTGCCAGCTCGAATGGGCGGATTCGTCAAAACAGCAGCAAATTGAGTGGAAGTAACTTGTTGAAAGCGATCACTTTCGTGAATTTCTACATTATGAATCCCATTCGACGAAGCATTTTCTTTCGCTAATTCCACAGCGCGACTATTTATATCAATCATTTCAATCGTTCTCTCCGGATAGGATGCTGCAATTGAAAGGCCGATTGGGCCATAGCCACATCCAACATCAAGGATTTTACCTTCAACATCTTCCTCTAGATGAAAACTTTCAATTAATAGTCGCGACCCAAAGTCGATATCACTTTTCGAAAAAACACCGTTATCACTTTTAAAGCGAAAAGAACGCCCTCTTAATGTATAATCCCAGAACTTCGGATTACTTTCAACACCCGGTTTATTTGAATAATAATGTTCTGTCAGAGTCGTCTCCTCCTATCAGAAAAGGAATGTTTGAAGATTATAAAAGAGAAGATTAGTTGAAGGTGATAGACTTGCTACTCTTTACCATAAAGATAATTATTCGTTTGTGGTAAAAGAGAAAAAAGCCCGCCAAATTAGCGAGCTTTTTTGTTTATGCAAGATTACTTAACTTCAACGTTAGCTCCAACTTCTTCAAGTTTAGCTTTGATTTCTTCAGCTTCTTCTTTAGATACGCCTTCTTTAAGTGCTTTTGGAGCGTTATCAACAACTTCTTTCGCTTCTTTAAGGCCAAGACCTGTAAGTTCACGAACAACTTTGATAACTTTGATTTTTTGGTCTCCAGCAGAAGCAAGAACCACATCAAACTCAGTTTGTTCTTCAACAGCAGCACCAGCAGCGCCACCAACTACAGCTACAGGAGCAGCAGCAGTTACACCAAATTCTTCTTCGATAGCTTTTACAAGGTCATTTAATTCTAAAACAGTCATGTTTTTAACTGCTTCAATGATTTGATCTTTAGTCATTGTATATTTCCTCCTAAGATATGTTTTATTGTTTACTAGTTAAGGCCGAAGATTAACTTACGCGCCTTGTTCTTCTTTTTGATCGGCAACTGCTTTTGCAGCAAGAGCAAGATTGCGGATAGGTGCTTGTAGCACAGAAAGAAGCATTGAAAGCAAGCCTTCGCGTGATGGTAGTTCTGCAAGTGCTTTAATTTCTTCAGCAGTTGCAACGTTCCCTTCAATAACACCCGCTTTAATTTCTAGTGCTTCATGCTTTTTAGCAAAATCGTTAAGGATTTTAGCTGGTGCAACAACATCTTCAGTAGAGAATGCAATTGCATTTGGACCTGTTAGAGATTCGTTTAAACCAGCGATTTCAGCAGCTTCAGCAGCACGACGAGTTAAAGAGTTCTTGTATACTTTGAACTCGATACCAGCGTCACGAAGTTGTTTACGTAGTTCTGTTACTTCAGCAACAGTTAAGCCACGGTAATCAACAACAACAGCTGTTTGGCTCGCTTTGAATTTATCAGCAATCTCAACAACGATTTGTTTCTTTTGTTCAATAATTGCGCTCATTCTTACACCTCCTATGAGATTTGCTTGAAAACATTTATACCGTTCATAGAAAAAGCCTTCATTTCTTTGCAGACATGAAGGCAGTAATTTCAAAAATCATAGTCAGTGACTAGTTTTATCTAATTACCTCGGTAGGGCATTAAGCTTGAGATCAAGCACCTACTGTCTACGGTACAAAAGTTATTCATTTATTCACAACAAGATACATTATAACATTAACTACCTTGTAATGTCAATTAATTATTTTGCATTGAATGTAGAAGCGTCAACTTTTACACCAGGGCCCATTGTAGTTGTTACAGAAATGTTTTTCATGTAAGTTCCTTTAGCAGCCGCAGGTTTTACTTTTTGTAAAGTGTCGTAAATAGTTGTGAAGTTTTCTACTAGTTTAGCATCTTCGAAAGAAACTTTACCGATTGGAGCATGAATGTTTCCTGCTTTATCAACACGGTATTCTACTTTACCAGCTTTGATTTCGTTAACAGCTTTCGTTACGTCGAATGTAACTGTACCTGTTTTTGGGTTTGGCATTAAACCTTTTGGTCCTAACACGCGACCAAGTTTACCAACTTCACCCATCATGTCTGGAGTTGCAACGATTACGTCGAAGTCAAACCATCCTTGTTGAATTTTGTTGATGTAGTCAGCATCACCTACGAAATCAGCACCAGCAGCTTCAGCTTCTTTTGCTTTTTCACCTTTAGCGAATACTAATACACGTTGAGTTTTACCAGTTCCGTTTGGAAGCACAACTGCTCCACGGATTTGTTGGTCAGCTTTCTTAGGGTCTACACCTAGACGGAAAGCAACTTCAACTGTAGCATCGAATTTAGAAAAATTCGCTTTTTTTGCTAATTCAACAGCTTCAACTACTGAATAAGCTTTTGTGCGGTCGATTAATTGTGCCGCTTCAAGATATTTTTTACCTTTTTTAGCCATGATATATAATCCTCCTATATTGTGGTTTTAACGGAATGACCTCCCACTAATAAAGGTTGCGAGTAAATCGCAACCCCGTAGAAAACCGATAACCTTTACATGGATTAGTCTTCGATGACAATACCCATGCTGCGCGCTGTACCTTCAACCATACGCATTGCAGACTCAACGTTTGCAGCGTTTAGATCAGGCATTTTTGTTTCAGCAATCTCGCGTACTTTATCACGCTTGACTGTAGCAACTTTATTACGGTTAGGCTCTCCAGAACCAGACTCGATACCAGCTGCTTTCTTAAGCAATACTGCAGCGGGTGGAGTTTTCGTAATGAATGTAAATGAACGGTCTTCAAACACCGTAATTTCAACAGGAATAATTAGACCAGCTTGATCTGCTGTACGAGCGTTAAACTCCTTACAGAATCCCATGATGTTAACACCAGCTTGACCTAGTGCAGGACCAACTGGCGGTGCCGGATTCGCTTTACCAGCAGGAATTTGCAATTTAACCATTTTGATTACTTTTTTAGCCACGAGACACACCTCCTTATAAGTCCGTGATGTGGTAATAGGGAATCTATAGAAACCCTCCCACTCATCTGAAATTCTTTATTAGCATAATAATAAAGAATGTTTGTAACATATAGGTCTCGAAATTGAAACATACTGACCTTTGAAATTTTACCACTTTCAAAATACTATTTCAAGTTTTTTTCCGTTTATAATTTTTCCACTTGATCAAAATCTAGTTCAACCGGAGTATCTCGACCAAACATATTTACAAGCACGCGAACTTTGCTCTTATCTGTATCTAGTTCTTCGATAGTTCCTCCAAAGTTTGCAAACGGCCCTTCCTTCACTGTTACAGAATCACCTACTTCAAAGTCCACTTCCACTCGGCCTTCTTCAACACCCATGCGTTTTAACACAACTTCAATCTCTTCTGGAAGAAGAGGCGTTGGCTTTGATCCTGCTCCAGAAGAACCGACGAAACCTGTGACACCCGGCGTATTTCTGACTACATACCAAGAATCATCTGTCATGATGATTTCTACTAGTACATATCCAGGGAATACCTTCTTCTTCAACACTTTCTTTTTACCATCTTTAATTTCTGTTTCTTCTTCTTCAGGCACAATCACTCGGAAAATCTTATCTTGCATCCCCATGGACTCTACACGCTTCTCAAGGTTCGCTTTTACTTTATTCTCATATCCCGAATAGGTGTGAACTACATACCAATTCTTTTCCATTCAGTAGGACTATAACGTCCTTCCCTCCCTGCACTCACTATATTTTGAGCCTATGAAACAATATCATTAATAAAATAAGCAAAAATCAACAATTTCATCTCATGTAGACTTACAAGCGTAAGCCAAGGCCATTCTTTCTCTAAATAAAGACAAATTAAAAAACCCGTAACCGGGCTTTTCTCTCATACTTACTTATTCTATCACTATTATACCTTATTTTCGAACCTCTTATTCAACAACTAAACGAATTAATTCAGAAATTCCTAAGTCCACAACAGTAAAGAATAATGACATAATAATAACCGTCGCTAAAACAACAATTGTATATTTCGTTAATTCTTTTCGCTTTGGCCAGCTCACTTTTCGCATTTCGCGAGCTACACCGCGGAAAAATTCAGTCAGGCGTTTCATGAATGTAACCTCCAAGCATAGGTAACTACTGTCTATCTATTTAAAAAAACCTTACTTTGTTTCCTTATGTGCCGTATGAGCATTACATGTCTTACAGAACTTCTTAATTTCAAGACGTTCAACATTCAATGCTTTGTTACTTTCCGAGCTATAATTTCTAGAACCACAGTCTGTACAAGCTAAGATAATTTTTTTACGCATATTATACACCTATCCTATCTACTACATCCATAAAAACTTATCATGACTGTTTTTTATTGTCAACGTGATTTCATTTAACTGCATCTAGCAATTCGTTCAATCCATGCAAGGTAAGGAGTTTTAAACCCATTTGCGGTGAATAATCGTGCCACTTTCTTAGGAAGAGAGGATTCATTTTGACATTTTAAGTCAATCGATACAATGTGGAGATTCAGTAGAAAAAACGAAGAAACTATAAGTTAATCTCTCTAACTTCTAGATAGCGCTCTAGTTTTCTTTTCACACGTTGTAATGCATTATCGATAGACTTGACATGCCTATTTAGCTCTTCTGAAATTTCCTGGTACGTTTGTCCATCCAAATACAAAGAAAGTACTTTCCGTTCTAAATCGCTTAGCAGTTCTGCCATCTTCACTTCAATATCATCGAATTCTTCTTTATTAATCATAAGCTCTTCCGGGTCTAACACTTTCGCTCCCGAAATAACGTCCATAAGAGTGCGATCAGATTCATCATCATAAATAGGCTTGTCCAGAGAAACATAGGAATTAAGCGGTATATGTTTTTGACGAGTTGCTGTCTTAATGGCCGTAATAATCTGCCTTGTAATACATAGCTCAGCAAACGCCTTAAAAGAAGATAACTTATCACCTTTAAAATCACGAATCGCTTTATACAAACCAATCATACCTTCTTGAACGATATCTTCCTTGTCCGCACCAATTAGAAAATACGTTCTAGCTTTTGCCCTTACAAAGTTACGGTACTTTTGAATTAAATAATCTAGCGCTTCACTATCACCTTTGTGTACTAAACCCACTAGCTCATCGTCATCAAGCTGTATATACTCTTCATTCAGCTTCATTCCGGATTTAACGCCCATCTCTCATCCTCCTGACCGTACTCAGATAGAAATATTATACAGTAGGTAAATTTTAGTCGTCAATCTTTCATAGCTTTCCTCTTCGCCATTTTTCAAAAGTTTCAGCCACTTTATCACTTAAGGGAATTTTGGAAGCCGGCTTTTTCTTCGTTGTCTTCGATACATCCTTCTTAATTGCACCACGGACTTGCTCCATTTCAATCAATAGCTCGCGCGCTGATTTCCGGAGGGCTCCCTGTCCAAAAATGACCCATTGCTCCGTATAATCTGATGTTGCTACTTGAATTTGCGTTTTAATATTATTTAATTCAATGGCCATTTTCTCAATCCGCTCATCAGCTGTTTCATTCTCTCTCGTAAAAATGACTTCTACTTTATGATTTTTAAATGTACGAGAAACTCCTTGAACATAGTAAGCATCAAAAACAATAATGACACGATATCCCGTAAACGCTTGGTATTCCGCCATCAATTCAATTAAACGGTCTCTAGCTGCAGAAAGATCTCGTTGCTTTAATTCTCTTAGTTCCGGCCATGCTCCAATAATATTGTAACCGTCGACCAACAGAATGTTCATCGCATTATTCCCCTAAAGGGTTGCGTTTACGATAAACTTCATACATCAATAAACTAGCAGCAACTGAAGCATTCAATGAAGTAACCTTCCCTACCATTGGCAGGCGAATGAGAAAGTCACACTTCTCTTTCGTTAATCGTCCCATTCCTTTTCCTTCACTGCCAATTACAAGACCAATCGGCATCTTCCCATCTAGGTTACGGTAGTCATCGCTTCCTTTAGCATCCGTACCTACAATCCAAACTCCGCGTTCTTTCAACTCTTCAATTGCACGAGCTAAATTCGTGACACGCGCTACTGGAATATATTCAATTGCACCTGTTGAAGATTTTGCCACCGTTGCCGTTAAACCGACCGCACGACGCT
Source organism: Peribacillus sp. Hz7 (assembly GCF_042136355.1). Taxonomy (NCBI): domain Bacteria; kingdom Bacillati; phylum Bacillota; class Bacilli; order Caryophanales; family Bacillaceae; genus Peribacillus; species Peribacillus sp. Hz7. The sequence continues at coordinate 15,167 of NZ_JBHHJV010000018.1, read as the reverse complement.
TCGGAATAATAATACCATGAGCACCTGCTGCATCAGCTGTTCTCATAATCGAACCAAGGTTATGCGGATCTTCAATTTCATCTAAAATCATAAAAAATGGAGCCTCGCCGCGCTCTTCTGCTCTAGCAAATAAATCATCTACCTCTGCATATTCATAAGCAGCTACTTTAGCGACAACGCCTTGATGAATTCCTTCGACCATTTGATCAATTTTCTTCTTCGGAACGATTTGTACAAATACTTTTTTCTCTTTCGCAATTCCTATCACTTGTTGCATAGAGCCCTTTTGTGAGCCTTCAGCAATCCAAATTTTACTAACCTCCCGCTCAGAACGCAGCGCTTCTAGCACGGGGTTTCTTCCAATAATAAATTCTTCACTCATCGGATAGCCGTCCCTTCTTCAATAAATTGAATCGACCGTTTTATAATTTCTTCCATTCTCTCTTGCCGCTTCAATAAATACAGGTAACCGATTAAGGCTTCAAACGCTGTACTATAACGATACGTTTGAACATCCGTATTTTTCGGAACCGTGCCCGATTTTGCGTTTCGTCCCCGACGGACAACCGCCGCCTCTTCTTCTGTTAAGTAATTCTCTTCTAAGAAAAAATGAATAATCGTATTCTGTGCTTTTGCTGATACAAAAGCGGTCGCTTTTTTATGAAGAAGATGGGGTTTTACCGAGCCTTTTTGAATGAGGTGATACCGAATATACGTTTCGTATACGGCATCACCCATATAAGCAAGAGCTAAACTATTTAACATTTTCGCATCAATTTCCTGTTCATAATAGAGCATACATTACCCTCTTTTCCAGCGTGTACCTTGAGGAGTGTCTTCTAGAATAATATTCATGCTTTTTAATTGATCACGAATTTCGTCAGATCGTTGAAAATTACGGTCTTTTCGCGCTTGAATTCTTTCTTGAATTAAACGCTCAACGTCCTCATCCAGCAATCCTTCTTCTTCTAAGCTTAAACCAAGAACAGAGAATAATACTTCATATTCGTGTATAAATGCTTCAATGACTTCCTTGTCTGTATTCTTCTCCATTAAGTAATAATTCGCTTGCTTCGATAATTCAAATAAAATCGAAATGGCATTAGCTGTATTAAAATCATCGTCCATTTCTTGAATAAATTGCTCATGAAGCTCCTTCACTTTTTGAAGCCAACTATCTTTGTTATCCGTCAAACCATTACTTACTTGCAAACGATGTTTTAAGTTTTGATACGACGTTTTTAACCGTTCAAAGGCCGCTGTCGTATTCTCAATCACTTCTTGACTATAGTTAATCGGATGACGATAGTGTACAGACAGCATAAAGAAACGCAGTACTTGTGGATCATGTTGTTGGATAATATCATGCACCAGAACGAAATTACCTAGCGACTTTGACATTTTTTCATTATCAATATTGATGTATCCATTATGCATCCAATATCTAGCGAATGTTTTTCCCGTTAATGCTTCTGATTGAGCAATTTCATTTTCGTGGTGAGGGAACGTTAAATCTTGACCGCCTGCATGGATATCAATGGTGTCTCCAAGATATTTACGAACCATCGCCGAGCACTCAATATGCCAACCCGGGCGGCCTTTTCCCCAAGGACTATCCCAAGAAATTTCGCCTTCTTTTGCCGCTTTCCAAAGAGCAAAATCAAGAGCATCCTGTTTCTTGTCGCCAACTTCAATTCTGGCACCGACTCGAAGCTCGTCAATCGATTGTTGGGAAAGTTTACCGTATTCTTTAAATTTACGGGTACGATAGTACACATCTCCTTCTGATTCATACGCATAGCCTTTCTCGATTAACGCTTCGACAAACTCAATAATAGCATCCATGTTTTCCATAACTGTTGGATGAACATCGGCTTTTTTACAACCTAAAGCTGAAACATCTTCGAAATAAGCTTGAATAAAGCGCTCAGAAATCGTTGGTACATCTTCACCTAATTCCTTAGCAGCACGAATTAGCTTATCATCAACATCGGTAAAGTTTGAAACAAACGTTACATCATATCCACGGTATTGCAAATAATTGCGAACCGTATCAAAAACAATTGCAGGTCTTGCATTCCCAATATGAATGTAATTGTAAACGGTCGGCCCGCATACATACATTTTGACCTTTCCCTCTTCCATTGGAACAAACGTTTCCTTCTGGCGCGTTACACTGTTATAAATCTTAATAGCCATTTTATAAACTCCTTTCTTCCTGCTTTCGAGCCAATTCCAATTCCACTTTCAATTGTTTAATTTCTGTTTCCAGCTCTTTAAAGCGGTCTGCAATAGGATCAGGAAGATCTGAATGATTGAGGTCTTTCCCCACCTTAACACCGTCTTGGATGACGACTTTCCCCGGAATCCCCACAACCGTTGAATTAGGCGGCACTTCTTTCAACACCACAGAACCTGCCCCAATCTTTGAATTTTCTCCTACTGTAATCGACCCCAGCACTTTCGCACCTGTTGCAATTAACACATTATCTTCAATCGTCGGATGACGCTTCCCTTTTTCTTTTCCTGTTCCACCAAGTGTAACTCCTTGGAAAACGGATACATTATCTCCAATTTCACATGTTTCTCCAATCACAATCCCCATCCCATGATCAATAAAGAAACGACGGCCAATTTTTGCCCCCGGATGAATTTCAATTCCTGTGAAAAAGCGGCTAATCTGTGAAATAGATCTGGCAATAAAATATAGCTTTCTTTTATAAAATGCATGAGCAATTCGATGGTTCCAAATAGCATGAAGACCTGAATACGTTAAGATAACTTCTAAATAACTACGCGCTGCTGGATCTTGATCAAAAATGACTTCAACATCCTCTTTAAACATTTTAAACAATGTAATCCCCCCATAGTTCGACACTTACTTATCTCTACAACTCAAAACACTTCTTTACTTCCTCAACTGGATATACCCCTACAATCACAGTTAACTATAATAAATAACACGCCCCCTTGTTCATATAAAGATAGACTTTTTATATGCCGTTATTACATAGCTCAATTCATATATGTAATAAAGCCTTAAAAAGAACAAACATACAAGCGGCTTGCTCAGTCCTTACCAGCATGAGAAAGCCAGAAGATACAGCCGTTTATATTTTCCCCTGTAAAAAACAAAAAGCGCCCCTGTCTAAATAGACAGAGACGCTAATAGAAAGCGCGGTTCCACTCTGTTTGGAATGATAAACATAGGTTAAACATTCATTTTATCATCCCCAACTTTTATCCTGATAACGGAGGACGGCCGCCTTTGCCTACTATTCATTCAGCAAAGTACTCAAGGGTGCATTTCAAAAAACGAGGGGCCTGAACCACTTTCAGCAGGTTATGGTTCTCTCTATTAAAGCATCGTTTTCCTACTTCTCCCTATCAACGCGTTTAACTTGTAAGATTATTTAATACTATATTATATTTTTGGCAAATTGTTAATATAAAATACTTTGCAAGCGTTGTTTAATTTTTTCTTTGCCTAACAGGGCAATCGCTTTTGGTAAATCCGGACCATGCGTTTGACCTGTTGCTGCTGCACGAATCGGCATAAATAGCTTCTTCCCTTTATGTCCTGTGCTTTTTTGAACAGCTTTAATGGATTTCTTAATTTCTTCCGCTGTAAAGGCTTCTAATGCTTCCACTTCTTGAAGAAAAGCTTGCATGACTTCCGGTACTTGCTCTTCCGCTAATACCTCTTTCGCTTCCTCTTCATATTCCAATTCTTCTTTAAAGAACAATTGAGATAAATCAACAATCTCTGCTCCGTAACTCATTTGCTCTTGATATAGACCAATTAAATCACGAACCCATTCATCCTGCTCGGCTGTACGCACCTCTGCTACTTTTCCTGCTTTAATCAAATGTGGTAAAGAAATTTCAACCGCACGATCCAGGTCAAGCTGCTTCACGTATTGATTGTTTAACCAAGTTAATTTTTGCTGATCGAAAAGCGCTGGTGACTTCGATAACCGCTCTGCATCAAACAGTTTAATAAACTCTTCTTTTGAGAAAATTTCTTCTTCGCCGCCTGGATGCCAGCCTAAAAGCGCGATAAAGTTAAACAATGCTTGCGGTACATATCCTAATGCCTCATACTGCTCAATAAATTGAATAATGGACTCATCACGTTTACTTAATTTCTTTCGGCTCTCATTCACAATTAACGTCATATGACCGAAAATTGGCGGTTCCCAACCAAATGCTTCATAAATCATCAATTGCTTTGGTGTATTAGAAATATGATCATCCCCACGTAAAACATGAGAAATCTTCATCAAGTGATCATCCACAGCTACAGCAAAGTTATAAGTAGGAATTCCGTCCTTCTTTACGATAACCCAATCACCGATGCCCTCTGATTCAAAGGATACTTCATCCTTCACCATATCCTGGAATGTATATACTTTACCTGCAGGAACGACAAAGCGAATGCTCGGCTTTCTACCTTCTGCCTCTAACTTCGCTTGCTCCTCAGCCGTTAAATGACGACACTTTCCAGAATACTTCGGCGTCTCGTTCTTTGCCTGCTGTGCTTCGCGTTCCGCTTCCAGCTCTTCTTCTGTACAGTAGCATTTATACGCTAACCCTTTATCTAACAGTTCTTCGTACAATTTTTTATAAAGGTCATTTCGCTCTGACTGACGGTACGGTCCATACTCACCGCCAACATCAATGCTTTCATCCCAATCCATACCTAGCCATTTTAAATATTTCAGTTGGCTTTCTTCGCCGCCCTCAATATTACGCTTCGTATCTGTATCTTCAATACGAATAATAAATTTACCGCCTTTGTTGCGTGCATATAAATAATTAAATAAAGCCGTACGGGCATTTCCTATATGTAAATGTCCAGTTGGACTCGGTGCATAGCGAACTCGGATTTCGCTGCTCATGTCTAACTCCTCCTAAATACTCACGAATTTACCGTTATATATTTTATCATTTAAACAGACTTGAATAAAGGAAACTTCGATTCACAGATGAACGACTTTTAATTTGACTTCACCAATAGTACAACAGCTTGAGCAGCAATCCCTTCCTTGCGCCCTGTGAAGCCTAACTTCTCTGTTGTTGTTGCTTTGACGTTTACTTGCTCCACCGTCGCCTCTAATAGCTGAGCAATCCGCTCACGCATTGCTTCAATATAAGGTGCCATTTTGGGGCTTTGGGCAATAATCGTACAATCAATATTTCCTAGCTTGTAGCCTTCTTGTTTCACTAGATTCCAAACATGCTCAAGAAGCTTGGCAGAGTCCGCATCTTTAAACTCAGGATCTGTATCAGGAAAATGCTTTCCGATATCGCCAGCACCAATCGCTCCAAGTACAGCATCAGCTACAGTATGAAGCAAGACGTCCGCATCCGAGTGACCAAGCAGCCCTTTTTCATAAGGGATCGTAATGCCGCCAATAATTAACGGTCTTCCTTCTACCAACTGATGAACATCGAATCCTTGTCCAATTCGAAACATTCTATTCACTCCTTCTCTTTCTCCATCTTCCTCTTCGCCTGCTTATGTAAAATAGCTTCGGCAAAATAAAGATCTTCTTGTGTCGTAATTTTTATATTATCATAATCCCCTTCAATAATAACCACTTGTTCGCCCATCCGCTCTAAAAGACTAGCATCATCTGTACCAAGAAATTCATCCGCTTCTGCCTGTTTATGTGCTTTATATAAAATAGGCACACGAAAAGCTTGTGGCGTTTGTACCGCCCACAAGCTTGATCGTTCAACGGTCTCCACTACAGATCGTTCTTTCACCCTTTTAATCGTATCCTTAACTGGTACAGCAACGATTGCTCCAGCATGAAGGGAAGCGGCTTCCGTTAATGAATGAATCAACGCCTGATCAATAAACGGACGCGCTCCATCATGTACAAGTACAATTTCCTCATTTGTATGCTTTAGACCGTTAAAAACACTTTGTTGACGTTCCGCCCCGCCAGCTACTAATTTCTTCACTTTCTTCAATCCATAAGCATCCATTAATTCAGTAAAATAAGCCTCTTCTGCTGGATTAATGACTAAAATGATACCTTGACAATGGCGGTCCGCCTCAAATACTCGCAGCGTATAAATAATAATGGGAATCCCTGAAAGTTCAATAAATAGCTTGTTCTTCCCCGCCTTCATCCTTTTCCCTTGTCCCGCTGCGGGAATCACCACTTCATACAACATAACCGTTTCTCCTCTATAATGCTTTCTCTAACTGCTTCGGTTTCGCAAAGATCATTCGTCCGGCAGACGTTTGCAATACACTCGTAACAAGTACATCCAGTCGCTTTCCAATATGATCTCTTCCACCTTCGACTACAATCATCGTCCCATCATCTAAATAGGCTACACCTTGATTCTGCTCTTTCCCATCCTTAATTACTTGCACGCTCATTTCTTCACCTGGAAGAACGACCGGCTTTACCGCATTGGCCAAATCATTAATATTTAATACAGCTACCTTTTGAAATTCACACACTTTATTTAAATTAAAATCATTGGTCACCACAATGCCGCCTGTTACTTTAGCAAGCTTTACTAGCTTACTATCTACTTCCTGAATATCTTCAAAGTCTCCTTCATACATTTCCACCTTAATCGGCACATCTTTTTGAATACGATTTAAAATATCCAAACCTCGGCGACCGCGGTTTCTTTTTAACGCATCAGAAGAGTCTGCAATATGTTGGAGTTCATTCAATACAAACTGCGGAATGACAATCGTCCCTTCTAAAAAGCCTGTTTGACAAATGTCCGCAATTCGGCCATCAATAATAACACTAGTATCTAGGATTTTTAATTTATGATTTGACTCTTCTTCACTTTCTTCACTAGTTACATGTTTCTTTTTATTTGCTTTTAAAAATAGATTCAATAATTCATCGCGCTTTTTCACACCTACTTGAAAACCAAAATAACCAAATAACAACGTTAAAATAATTGGCACAATAGTATCTAGTATCGGTACGCGAATCGCATTAAACGCTGAACTAATAAGGTAAGCCACGACTAGACCGACCAGCAGCCCCAAACTACCAAAAATAATATCTGTAATTGGGACTTTAACAAGCTGCTCTTCTAACCACTTCATAAAGTTTAAAACATAATCCAATAACCAAAACGTAAGAAGATAAAAAATAATAGCTCCTAGGAGTACACTTGCATAAGGATTATTTAAAATAGCTACATCATCGGCACGTAACACCACTAATAATTCCGGAATAAGAAACATACCGAGTGTTCCACCAATTATTAAAAAGCAGGCCTGTATAATCCGCTTTAACATCATTTCACCTCCCTCTCTCCATTATGAACAATTTTATACAAATACAATCATATATACTTCAGTTAAACGAGATAAAAGATAAAAAGGATTTCTTTTTAAGCCTAGCACCGTACGAATTACGTGTCAAAAAGGAAGTACCTCTCACTTTTTGGGGGAATTTGAGAAGAATAGACCCATTTATCTACATCCTTCTGTCTGTCACAAGTTGGTTTTTTAAAATACGAAGCCCTTCTTTAATCTTATTGGCACGCACTTCCCCAATTCCCTCGACATCATCCAATTCCGCAACAGAAGCTTTATGAATATCAGCAAAGCTGCCAAACCGTTGCACTAGATTTTCAATAATTAACCCAGGGAGACGAGAAATTTTATGCAGCATGCGATAGCCTCTAGCATGTACTAATTCATCAAGATGAATATAGCCATTATATCCCAAAATTTTCAATAGAGCACCCTCATCTAAATTCTCCTGCATGGCTAATTCTTGGAGTTTAGCCACAACAAAGTCAGGGTTTTCATCGTTTTTACATGCATAGTCTTTAATAAGCCATTTTCCTTCAATTTCGATATCAGCAAGAATTTCATTCATTTGTAAACGAATAAGGCGTCCTTCTGTACCTAATTCATGTAAATACGCGACAAGTTCTGCTTTAATACGTAATACCATCACATATCGATGAAACACTTGAAGCAGGTCCGCAAACGTGACGATTTCCTCATATTCTAAAACACCTAAAACGGCAATACTTTGCTGCAACACGACTTTATATTTCTCTAACGTTTGAATCGCTAAATTAGCCTTTGCCAAAATGACACCAATATCTTTTAACGCGTAACGAAAATTCCCCTGGTATAAGGTAATGACATTACGTCGCTGAGAAATGGCAATAACAAGCGATTTTGTCTCCCGTGCAACCCGCTCCGCTGTTCGGTGGCGCATGCCTGTTTCTGTAGAAGAAACACTAATATCAGGGACAAGCTGGGCATTCGCAAGCAAAATCGTATCTGCTTTTTCATTTAAAATAATCCCGCCATCCATTTTAGCTAGTTCATATAATGTACTGGACGTACAAGGACAATTAATTTTAAATCCGCCATCGACAATCGAACGAACTTTTTCATTGTACCCAACGACTATTAAACCACCTGTATTGGCCCGGAGTACATTCTCAATCCCTTCACGTAATGGAGTCCCTGGCGCAACAAGTTGCAAAATGTCTAACTTTATTTTTTCATAAAGTTTTTTATCATTCATATTTTACCCCCCTAATGCGTATTGAAGCGCTTCTGCCACGGATGAAACGCCTATAACCTCAACCTCTTTTGGTACCGTCCAACCAACCATATTATTGGACGGAAGAAGCACCCGTTCAAATCCAAGTTTTGCAGCTTCTTGAACACGTTGCTCAATTCTAGATACCCGTCTAACTTCCCCTGTTAAGCCTACTTCACCGATAAAGCAATCTGTTGGTCTTGTTGGTTTATCTCGAAAGCTGGAAGCAATACTAATCGCAACCGCTAAATCAATTGCCGGCTCATCCAGCTTCACACCGCCAGCTACCTTCAAATAAGCATCTTGATTTTGCAGCAGTAAACCGACACGCTTCTCTAATACTGCCATTAACAATGACACTCGATTATGATCAAGGCCTGTAGCCATACGACGCGGATTCCCAAAGCTTGTTGGTGAAATTAAAGCTTGAATTTCAACGAGGACTGGTCTCGTTCCTTCCATCGAGGCAACAACAGTCGAACCCGAGGCTCCCTGAGACCGTTCCTCTAGAAAAATCTCAGATGGATTGGCTACTTCTTCTAAGCCATCTTCTTTCATTTCAAAAATCCCCATCTCGTTTGTCGAACCGAAACGATTTTTCACTGCTCGAATAATTCGATATGTATGATGTCGCTCTCCTTCAAAATATAACACCGTATCGACCATATGTTCGAGCAAGCGTGGACCGGCAATCGCTCCTTCTTTCGTAACATGCCCGACAATAAAAATGGCAATGCCCTTTGTCTTTCCAATTCGCATTAATGCAGCTGTACATTCACGTACCTGGGAAACACTTCCTGGTGCAGATGTAACTTCGGATTGATAAACTGTTTGAATCGAATCGATAATCACTAAATCAGGATTCACTTCACTAATAGCGTGTTGAATATAATCCATATCTGTTTCAGAATAAACAAATAGATTCTCAGATGCCACACCAAGGCGGTCTGCTCTTAACTTCGTTTGCTTCACCGATTCTTCTCCAGAAATATAGAGCACTTTCTTTCCTTTGCGAGCAAGCTGCGAAGATACTTGGAGAAGCAAAGTTGATTTCCCAATTCCAGGGTCACCGCCAATTAACACAAGCGAACCTTGCACAATCCCGCCGCCAAGAGCACGGTTTAATTCTGCTAAATCTGTTGCGATACGCGGCTCTTGCTCTGTTTGAATCGTCGTAATCGGAGCAGCTTTAATTCTTTCTCCTGTCCCAATCTGTGTATCAGAGTGAGCAAACGCTCCCCTTCTCCCGGGCTTTACAATTTCGACTTCCTCCACCATTTTGTTCCACTCGCCGCACCCTGGACATTTCCCCATCCATTTCGGTGATTCATATCCACATGACTGACACATAAATTTTGTTTTCTTTTTAGCCACTCTACTTGCTCCCTCTACCCTAAACTGGGTATTAATAAAAGATATTACACATAGACTCTATTTAATCCTTTTTGGAAACGCCTTCACACGTATATTTTAGAAAAATTAACCTAAGGCTAGTTTTTTATTGTATATAAAAACAGAGGTACACTGCAATAAATGCATGTACCTCGATGTTTTTTCGTTCTTTAATTATTCATGCGGAACAGCTTCAGGTTGTTTAATGGCTAATGCCCCATCTACAAGATCTAGTACAACCTTTTGTCCTTTTTGAACATTTCCTTTTAATAGTTCTTCAGAAAGGAAGTCTTCCACATGTTTTTGTAAAGCTCGACGGATTGGACGTGCGCCGTATTCTGGATCGAATCCTTCCTTGGCGATTTTCTCCTTCGCCGCCTCTGTTAGCTCTAGGAAAATCTCTTGCTCTTTTAAACGGTTAATTAATTGATCAGCCATTAATGAAACAATCTCTGTTAAATGCTTTTTCTCTAATGAGTGGAACACAATTGTTTCATCGATACGGTTTAGGAATTCAGGACGGAAAGCACGTTTTAATTCTTCCATCACTTTTCCTTTCATATCTTTGTAATCTTGGCCTTCATCTTGAATATTAAATCCGACATATTTATTCGTTTTTAACGCCGCCGCACCAACATTCGATGTCAAAATTAAAATCGTGTTACGGAAATCAACGGTACGACCTTTTGAGTCTGTTAATCTTCCGTCTTCCAATACTTGGAGTAAAATATTAAACACATCTGGATGTGCTTTTTCAATTTCATCTAGCAACACGACAGAGTATGGTTTACGACGAACTTTTTCCGTTAATTGACCGCCTTCTTCATATCCAACATAACCTGGAGGTGAACCGACTAGACGAGATGTTGAATGCTTCTCCATGTATTCTGACATATCAATGCGAATCATGGCATCTTCATCACCAAAGATTGATTCAGCTAGGGCACGGGCAAGTTCCGTTTTCCCCACCCCTGTAGGACCTAAGAAAATGAATGAACCAATCGGACGCTTCGGATCTTTTAATCCTGCTCTTGCACGACGAACTGCTTTTGAAACGGCGATGACTGCTTCTTCTTGACCAATTACACGATCATGAAGAATCGATTCCATATTTAGCAGTTTATCAGATTCTGTTTGAGCCAATCTTGTTACTGGTACACCTGTCCAGCTAGATACAACATGAGCGATATCTTCAACGGTTACTTCACTATTCTCTTGACCTTGTTTCTCCTTCCACGTTTTCTTTGTTTCTTCCAGTTGTTCACGTAAACGTTGTTCTGTATCACGAAGAGAAGCTGCTTTTTCAAATTCTTGACTTTGAACAGAAGCATCCTTTTCTTTACGCACCTCTTCTAATTTCACTTCCAACTCTTTTAAATTTGGCGGCGTTGTATAAGAACGCAAACGTACTTTTGAACCTGCTTCATCAATTAAGTCAATCGCCTTATCTGGTAAGAATCGATCAGAAATATAACGATCTGATAATTTAACCGCCGCATCAATTGCTTCATCTGTAATCGATACACGGTGATGTGCTTCATAACGGTCACGTAACCCTTTTAAAATTTGAATGGACTCTTCAATCGTTGGCTCATCCACTTGAATTGGTTGGAAACGGCGCTCAAGTGCTGCATCTTTTTCAATATATTTACGATACTCATCAAGCGTCGTTGCCCCGATACATTGAAGCTCTCCACGTGCTAATGAAGGTTTTAAAATATTAGAAGCATCAATAGCACCTTCTGCTCCGCCTGCACCGATTAACGTATGCAATTCATCGATAAATAGAATAATGTTTCCAGCTTGGCGAATCTCATCCATGACTTTTTTCAAGCGGTCCTCAAATTCACCACGATATTTGGTACCAGCCACGACTGTACCCATATCAAGCGTCATGACTCGCTTATCCCGTAAAATTTCTGGGACTTCATTGTTAATAATTTGCTGGGCTAACCCTTCTGCAATCGCTGTTTTACCAACACCAGGTTCTCCAATAAGAACAGGGTTGTTTTTTGTACGGCGACTTAACACTTCAATAACACGTTGGATTTCTTTACTGCGCCCAATAACAGGATCTAGACTGCCTTCACGAGCAATTGCTGTTAAATCACGTGCTAAGCTATCTAATGTTGGTGTGCTAGCATTCGCTGCGGCTGATCCTTGATGCCCGCCAGACTCATTACTTCCTAGCAACTGAAGAACTTGCTGACGTGCCTTGTTCAAGCTAACACCTAGATTGTTTAACACACGAGCCGCTACTCCCTCACCTTCACGAATAAGCCCTAATAGGACATGCTCCGTGCCCACATATGAGTGTCCTAGCTTTCTTGCTTCATCCATAGAAAGTTCAATGACTTTCTTAGCTCTTGGTGTATAGTGAATCGTTTGAGACGTATCCTGACCACGCCCAATCAGATTTTCCACTTCTTTTTGAATTTTATCTGCACCTAGGCCAAGGGCATATAACGCTTTAGCTGCAATCCCTTCCCCTTCACGTACTAAGCCTAGAAGGATATGTTCTGTACCAATATTATTATGACCTAAACGAATTGCTTCTTCTTGAGCCAGTGCTAATACCTTTTGAGCTCTCTCAGTAAAACGACCAAACATCATAGTGAATTCCTCCTTAAGAATGTTCTTTTGTATCTAAGTTTAAACGCTCTCGGATGAGGGCCGCGCGACGCATATCCCTTTCATAGGGTCTTAATGGTCCACCGGCATATTTTTGTAGAAAGCCTGGTTGCGTTAAAATCATTAATTCATTGAGGATGCTCTCTGAAATATTTTGAATGTATCCTAAATCTATTCCTAACCTCACATCAGAAATGCAAGTAGACGCTTCCTTCGTTTCGATAATCCTTGCGTTTGACAAAATTCCGTAAGAACGGAAAACTCTATCTTCTAATTGTATGTTTGAGGTTTTCACTAATGCTTCTCTTGCTGCTCTTTCTTGGGCAATAATTTGTTGAACAACACTTGTTAAATCTTCAACGATGTCTTTTTCAGACTTACCAAGCGTAATTTGATTAGATATTTGAAAGATATTCCCTAACGCTTGACTGCCTTCACCATACATCCCTCGAACAACAAGACCAAGCTGATTGATGGCTGGGATGATTTTATTAATTTGCTGAGTCAAGACTAACCCTGGTAAATGCATCATAACTGAAGCACGTAAGCCTGTGCCAACATTCGTCGGGCAGCTCGTTAAGTATCCTCTCTCTTCATCATATGCATAGTCGATTGCTTCTTCTAACCAATCATCCAATATATTTGCTAATTGTAAAGCTTTTGTTAGCTGCAGGCCTGACATTAAACACTGGATTCTTACATGGTCTTCTTCATTAATCATCACACTAATGACTTCATCGTCTGATAATAAACAAGCTCCGTGTGTAGATTCATCAACGAGTTTAGGGCTGATTAAATGTTTTTCAACAAGCACACGTTTTTCTAATGCCTGAAGTTGCTCCATTTCTATCATCTCTAATTGACCAATCTCTGAATTCACTTCTGATTCCAAACGTTTTTTGATCAATTCAAGAATGGATTTTGCCTCTTCATTTGAAAATAATGTTGGAAAGGTATACTCTTTAAAATTTCTAGCAAGTCGAACGCGGGAACTTAAGACGATATCGGATTCAGGTCCTTCATGATTCATCCAAGAACTGAGGGCATTTTGTAAAAATTTCTCTAAACTCATGACTCATCCCCCTCACCCTGTGCATGAACCCGTTTTTCCAAAGCCCTAATTTTATCTCGAATCTCCGCAGCTTTTTCGAATTCTTCTTGGTCGATATAAGTTTTTAACGTATCTTTCATCTCGGCCAGTTGTTTTTTTAGATGAAGCGCACCACCAATTCTTTTAGGAATTTTACCTATATGAGCAGTATTACCGCTATGCACTCTCTTTAAAATAGGATTAAGCTGTTTATTGAAAGTTTCACAGCAGATCGCACATCCAAATTTACCGATACGAACAAATTCCCTGAAAGAAAGCTGACAGTGCGGACAACGTACTTCCTCTGTCTTTGGGAAAGAATTCGCCTTAGGGTGTTGAAAATTAGACTCTATATTCAATAGCCCTGCTAATAAGTTATTAATTGAAAAACCAGATCCTTCATTATCCATAAACAGATCGCTTTTTCCCTGGGCACATTTTTCGCAAATATGCACTTCAGTTGTTTCACCATTTACAATTTTCGTAAAATGAAGGGCAGCCGGCCTCTGATTACATTCTTGGCATATCATGTACTCTCACCTCTGCAAGACTCATTTATATTTGAACGTAGTAAGCATCGCAGTTAAAATTCTTGCCCTTAATTCATCTCGATCAGGTAAATCTATATAAATAACCGATCGATCAATAACACTCATCATAATCTTTGCTTCTCGATGATTGATAATGTCTTCATTAATGAGCCTATCAATAATTCCTTCAGCAGTTGATTGTGAGACTCTAGAGCCGATAATAGAGATTAACTGATCAATAAGATGGGCGTGTTCTTGTGATTTGATTTTCATAATCCGAATATAACCGCCGCCACCACGTTTACTTTCTACCAGAAATCCTCTTTCAATTGTAAATCTTGTATTAATAACATAATTAATTTGAGAAGGAACACATTGAAATTTATCTGCAATTTCACTTCTTTTAATTTCTAAAATTTCTTTTTGACTCATTTCCAATATTTTCTTTAAATAAATTTCAATAATATCGGATATGTTTCTCACTCAACCTCCTCCATCCTGACTTTGACTATATTTGACTAATATTATACAACGAAAATTATAATTTGCAAATTAAATGGTTTATATTTTGTATTTTTTTGTATGATATAGAATAAGTTTCCCCTAATATATATGTGATTACACGTGAATAGAAAAAATTTTATATAAAAAAAAATCAGCTTTTCAGCTGATTTCATGTATGCTTGGCGACGTCCTACTCTCACAGGGGGAAACCCCCAACTACCATCGGCGCTGAAGAGCTTAACTTCCGTGTTCGGAATGGGAACGGGTGTGACCTCTTCGCTATCGTCACCAAACAATTATAAGGAACGTTGTTCCTTCAAAACTAGATAATAAGAAAGCATTGCGTGTTATCAAAACAATAGGTTAAGTCCTCGACCGATTAGTATCAGTCAGCTCCATGTGTCGCCACACTTCCACCTCTGACCTATCAACCTGATCATCTTTCAGGGGTCTTAC
>NZ_JBHHJV010000017.1:0-68858 GCF_042136355.1 Peribacillus sp. Hz7 | reverse complement strand
CTCATAACCCGAAGGTCGCAGGTTCAAATCCTGTCCCCGCAATATGGTCCGGTAGTTCAGCTGGTTAGAATGCCTGCCTGTCACGCAGGAGGTCGCGGGTTCGAGTCCCGTCCGGACCGCCATTTTTAAAAAGTATTAGGCTCAGTAGCTCAGTCGGTAGAGCAAAGGACTGAAAATCCTTGTGTCGGCGGTTCGATTCCGTCCTGAGCCACCATTTGCCGGTGTAGCTCAACTGGTAGAGCAACTGACTTGTAATCAGTAGGTTGGGGGTTCAAGTCCTCTTGCCGGCACCACGTTTCATTTATATATGGAGGGGTAGCGAAGTGGCTAAACGCGGCGGACTGTAAATCCGCTCCTTCGGGTTCGGCAGTTCGAATCTGCCCCCCTCCACCATCTATAGGGGTATAGTTTAAAGGTAGAACTAAGGTCTCCAAAACCTTCAGTGTGGGTTCGATTCCTACTACCCCTGCCAATTTAATTATTATGGCGATTGTGGCGAAGTGGTTAACGCATCGGATTGTGGTTCCGACATTCGTGGGTTCGATTCCCATCAGTCGCCCCATTTAAAATAAAGCATTAATGGGCTATAGCCAAGCGGTAAGGCAGCGGATTTTGATTCCGTCATGCGAAGGTTCGAATCCTTCTAGCCCAGCCATTTTTGCGGAAGTAGTTCAGTGGTAGAATACAACCTTGCCAAGGTTGGGGTCGCGGGTTCGAATCCCGTCTTCCGCTCCAGAAAGTTGGCGGCATAGCCAAGTGGTAAGGCAGAGGTCTGCAAAACCTTCATCACCGGTTCAAATCCGGTTGCCGCCTCCAACAATGCCGGTGTGGCGGAATTGGCAGACGCGCACGACTCAAAATCGTGTTCCTTCGGGAGTGCCGGTTCGACCCCGGCCACCGGTATCATTAGGTCGAAGAAAAGTTGAGTTAAAAGGATTCTTACAGAAATGTAGGAATCCTTTTTTCTTTGTTTGCACACGATTAAGTCCATAAATACGAAAAAGTTGTATTGAAAGCGCGGTAAATTGAAATATTTTTTCGTTTTTGTTTGAGAAATATTTAAGGTGAGAATGGAAAGGGGAGAGTATAGGGGAAGGAAGGGAGTTGCCGACCACGCGCGTTCTGTTAAAGGCTCGTTAACGACGCGCAAAAAGGAGATGAGTAACGATAAGGAAAACGAAATATTAACCTCATTTCGACTTTAGTTATACGGTTTAGTAAGCACAAAAAAAGAACCTTGCACATAAGGCAAGGTCTCAAGCTCGATTATAACAAGTTGGATAGAAGAGATACTTTTCTATACAAAGCATTTACTTCTTTATTCTGATGTTCTCCTATTTCATTTCCTAGTTGTCCTTCCATATCGGTCATTAAATCAGCTAATTTCAGCGCCTTTTGTCTGTCAGAAATATTACTGTGAATGATATATTCATATCTTGCATTGTATTCAGTTAGTGTCATTTTTCCGTCCTCCTATAGTACAAAGTTGTTTAAGCTGTCTTCTATTTCTTCATCAGTAATTCCAATGTACTTTAAAGTAATTTCAGGGTGTGAATGGTTAAGGATTATTTGTAATTTAGCCACGTCTTTACTCTGTTTATAGAACCAGTACCCGAACGTTTTCCGCATGGTATGAGTACCTACACTTTCAATGTCTACCATATCTGCGGCCTTATTAAGCTGTCTATAGGCTTGTATTTTACTTATAGGTTTATCACCTTTACGTGAAGGGAACAGCCATTCACTATCAACAGTATCAATATAAGCTGCTAATTCATTAAATACATTATTAAGCTGTATTGTTCTAGGCTTCTTTTTCCTGCCTTCCTTAATAATAACCTTCATCTTACCTTTAATATCCTTTACCTTTAACGATAATAGATCAGATATACGTAAACCGGTATTAATGCCTAACAGGAACAATATGTAGTCTCTTTCACTGCAATGTCTTTTCAACGACCATTTCATATCATTTAATTTTTCCAATGATCTAATAGGTTGAACGTCAATTAAATGTTCCTTTGCCATTATGCCTCACCCTTTCATTCATACCAGTAGAATCAAAGTTCTGAATGTATACTTTTCTTAGTGATTTAACAATATCACTGGTAATGGAATAAAGTCAATTAAATCAGTGTTTTGAAAGTAAACTCTTATGTATTAGTTTGTATTTGTGTGACTAGTTATTAGCCAACTCTTACTTTTTGCTTCTTATCTGGCCAAGGCTTCATAGTGTTGATGATAGTACAAGTTAATATGAATACGTTCTAGGGTGTCAAACTGTTGCCTGATCCAAAGAAAGTAGCAAAGGAGGCCGATGAATAAGGATTAATTAAAAGGTGAGAGGCACGGGGGAGTTTTAAAAGAGACAATAAAAGCCCCTTACAATAAGAGGCCGTTTCATAATTTTAAGATTCATCTTTATCATTCGTTAGCTTGTACATTGCAAATCCTAAGTAAACGAATAATGCAACTAATTGACTGAAGAATAACCCAAGAAGGAACCATTTAGTTAATACATCATCGTATATATCTTTAGGATAAGGCAGCAACGTTGAAGGATAAATGATACCCACAATACAAGCATATATGAGAACAAACAACCCGGTCCATACCCATTTTGGTTTCCCGTAATCGTTCAATATTTTCATTTGTAACGAAGTCATTTAAATCATCTTCGAATAAAAACTTCTCAGCATTATCTTTCATTTCTCGGTTAGCAACTAAATCGTTATTAATTTCTCTTATTCTTCTCTTGATTCCATTCTGTTCGCTCGATAATGATATAACCCTGCTGACTAAGAAACCTCCGATGATTGCAACTAATGCTGCGGTTGAGGTTGTGATTGTTGAATACGGTATTTCATATTTTAATTACCTATTCAGGCATTGATTTATATGTAAAAATAGCTAACTTTATTATAATCAATCTTTTAAAAAAATCATATTAAACAAACTTGACATATATGAATAAAAGTCTTAATATATTACTATTAATTACTTTAACAGTTATTTTTTTACAATTAATTATTTTAACACTAAAATAATTACAATGCTGATTGGACAGCCAAAGGCACAAATACTTTTCATCATTCAAGTATATGAATGTTTTGAAATGTGTTTGATGCCTTTTTCTGTTGTACCATCTACGGAAAGGAGAAGGGATGGACATTATCAGACAGGAGATGTTGGAAGAAGTTGATTTTTTTGTTTCGCAAAATGATCCGCATGGTTGTTAAGGAACGCGACAGAGTCAATATTGAAGGGGGGATGTTACCGGGATTCTAAATTCTCAATAAAATTTAACAGTTTGTCAGCTATACGAACGAATTTCAGGTGGACGTGGACATCGTGAAATTATCGGTACACCTGAGCAAATTGCAAATCAATTGCAGGAATGGTTAGATAATGATGCTGCGGATGGCTTTAATATTTTGCCTTCATATTTTCCCGAAGGATTAAACGATTTTGTTGATTTAGTAATTCCTGAATTATAGCGTAGGGGCATATTCCGAATGGAGTATGAAGGTTCTACATTGCCAGAAAATTCAGGCTTAGCCAAACCAGTGAATATTTTTGCTAATGAAGTTGTAGAGAGTAAATAAATTTTTTTGAACTAAAACCTATTAAAATAATAGGAAAAAAGGGTTTTTAGTATGACAATAACATCGAGATTAGAAATTATTAAAAGGGCAGGACGCATTGGTGCGGAAATTCGAGGTATAAAGCTAACAGCAGACATTGATGCAGAGACGTTAACAGCCATTCAAGAACATAAAGTAGTGTTTTTTTAAGGTCAAAATCATTTAGATGCCTCTTCACATGAAGCATTAGCAAAAACTAAATATAATTGTTTATTAACGCAAATTGGCTGAGTAGTCAATAAAAAACTACCGCCTTAATAGATTGGGTAAAATAGAAGTACTCATTTGTTAATGTTAAATAAATGAGTGCTTTTGTTTTTGGAACAGGGGCTAGCAAGATCTAGCTTGAATGTGACCTTTGAAAGGAATAAACATGGAAAATAATAAAGTTTGGACGAAAGAGTTTGTTAGTATGGCTGCAATCACGTCATGTTTCACGATAATATTCTTTTTGTTTATTGTGACGATGGTGCCTTTTGCAACTCGAACGTTTGATGTTTCAATTAGTGTAGGGGGATTAGTAGCTAGTATTTTTGTAATCGGTTCACTAATAGGTCGAGTTTTAGCGGGAAGATGGAGCGAAAAGTATGGTGCCCTTAAGACGCTCGAATACAGTTTACTAGCAACAATTTTCATTTCACTTTGCTATTTTGTTGCGTATAATATTGAGACACTTTTTATCGTAAGAGTACTGCATGGTGTGACAGCTGGATTGATTAGTACAATTACAGGAACGATTAGTATATTAGTAGTTCCACCTTCTCGAAGAGCAGAAGGTATTGCCTATTTTAGCTCTAGTGCCGTTATTGGAGCAGCATTCGGACCGTTTTTAGGCATATTATTGTTAAAAATGAATCACGGATTTGAATGGATGTTTGCATTGAACATCTTGTTAGTAAGTGCTAGCTATTTGATGTTAAAGGTAGTTAAATTAAATGTTGCCCACAGTTTACTTTCTAACCCAATTTCACCAGAACAAACGAGAAGGCCTTTACTTTCAAAAATAATAGAATGGAAAGCAGTACCTATTTCATTTATTGCTTTAATGATTGGGTTTTGTTTTTCAGGAGTTACGTCTTATTTAGTACCGTACAGTGAAGAAATTAAATTAGAAAAAGCGGCTAGTTTTTATTTTATCGTACATGCGATATGTATTATATGCACGAGGTTTTTTACAGGTAGATTAATAGACTCAAAAGGAGCTAATATCGTTATTTATCCATGCTTGATCTCTTTTTCACTCGGGTTAATCCTTTATAGTCAGGCATCTGCCACATGGATGTTTTTATTGGCAGCAGCATGTATATCAACTGGATTCGGTAATTTTAATTCAGGTGCTAATTCTCTTGCTGTTCGAGATGTATCGAATCACCGTGTTGGTATCGCGACTTCTACCTATTTTATTTTTTTTGATGTTGGGTCAGGAATTGGTCCATATGTTTTAGGATACATTTTAGAGGTGACGAACTATCAAACAATGTATTTAATTACAGCTTGTTTAGGTCTGATAAGCATTTTAGTTTATTTTATTGTGTATGGGCTAAAAGAAAGTTTAATTAGGCAAAAGAGTGAATGTATTTCGTTAAAGCAAACATCTGAAATAAAAACCAACAACTCTTATAAAAATAGTTAATTATTAAATTATTTTATAAAGTGATTTTACCAGCTTCTGTCCCTAGATTTTTTACAGGTATTCGAATGGCAGATACATACAGGTGCTGTGTTAGTTTTAATTGCAGCGGAAATGGTAGGGTCTAAGGCTGGTTTAGGATATTTCATTACTTATGCCCAGTATAATTTCTTAATCCCTGAAATGTATGCAGGTATTTTAACAAAGGACAATATTGAAAAAGCAGAGAAATTGGCAGGTATTGCTCAAGAGCTTGGATATTCTGCAGCGCAGTTGGCGATTGCTTGGATTCTGCGTGAGCCAAATGTCGCGAGTGCATAAGTTGGTGCAAGTAAACCTGAGCAAATAGAAGAAAATGTGAAAGCTTCAGGTATTATTTTAAGCGCTGAAGTAATTGATAAAATTGAAGAAATTTTTACTATTGAATAGTTAAAGATGTAGAAAATAAAAATAGAGACTCGAATAATCCATGTTCCACAACGTGATTAAATTGGGTTTCTTCTTATCTATACTAACCTATTACAACTCAATTACCCCGGCCACTGGTATCAATAGGTCGAAAGTTATTTACCTTCAATTACAGCGAATTAGGTAGGTAATATAAACGTCAAAAGACGTCTCTACAGTTAATGTAGAGGCGTCTTTTGTGTTTCTTTTTAGTTTTGCTTGGGTAAAGAACATCAAAGATTTAAAAAAGGGTAGCTGTCTATTCCTTCTAGATTTTATTTTTATAGAATAACATATCTATGTATGAAAGGAAGATGAAAGAATGGCGATTATAGAAACGTTTGGTCTTTCACCGAGCCCTTTAACGACTATCAATGGACATGAAGAAGTCTCGGTAAATTTCAGTCTTCAAGCATCTGAGAACAAGGATGTTGGGAATATTACTGGCTCCGTTAGACTTTCAGATGGAACGCGTATTCCATTTGCAACTATAATGATATTTACCTCAAATAATGTACCATTTGACCATACAAATAGTAACGCCGCTGGACAGTTCAGTTTCCCAAGGGTTCCTGTAGGATCTTGATTTATTACGGCTGCTGAACCAAACTATTTAACACAGATTAAAATTCCGATTACTGTACAAACAAATAGAAATACAAATGTAACTATCACGATGCAAACAGATCCAGATGGAAGTAAGAATGCTGTTTTTGGAATTGTTAAAAACTCCACTGTAAACGAGCCTCTTGAAGGCTCTACCGTTCAGCTTTTCAGGGTATTAGGTACAGGACCTGAGTTAGCAGGAACGGTTAGTACTAACTCGCAAGGACAGTATTTATTTGCAAATTTAGTAAATGGAACCTATTTCATTGATGCATCTAAGTCTAGATCTTTATCCAATCAAAGTGCAACTTTTGATGTGGCAGGGAGAGAATTTGTCCCTAGTGATATTGGACTTGCTGCAGATCTGGATGCAAAATTGGGGACAATTAGTGGATTTATCACTAATCGTAGTAATAATTCTGCTATCTCCAATGCCGTTGTTACTCTGTATTCTATTTCTAATGGAACAGAAAATATTGTTGAGATCACCAAATCAAATGCTGCCGGGTTGTATTTATTTTGGGATGTACCTCCAGGAGTATACCGAGTAAAAGCAACGGTTCAAGTGGATAGGTAGATAATGATGATCAAGGACGAGTATGTATTAAAGAGTAGTCCTATTTTTTTGTTATCTCCAGAGGAAGATGTAGAAATGGATCTAGAACTTGATCTAGAACTTGATAAGACGCCTTTAGTTCCGGTGAAAGACAAATCTTTAGTTATTAAAGTTATAAGAAAAAAGAAAAAGGTAATTGTTAAAGGTAAAATTGAAGCGAATATGAATGTTTACAGGATTGTTCTTCTTCAACTAAAAGAGCAAGTTAGTTTGCATGGTAAACTTCATAAAGGCAAAACGAATTGGAATAGAATCAGGGGGTAATCTAAACATTAACGAAAAGGAAATATTGGCATTAATGAAGATACCCTAATAATTGCAGCAAAAGCCATGGCAGCTGTTATAATAGAATGTCTTGGATAAGAGTAAATAAAGCGAGCAGTTCTTTATGCATCTGGCATAGGGACAGTCTTTTTTTAGGAGTGATCACATGTCTTTTACAAGTTTAAAAGAATTAATTGAACTTGCAGATCAAGAGAAAACAACCATTTCAGAATTAATGATCAAAACTGAGGTACATCAGAAAGGGTATCCTAGAGAAGTGATCATTGAAAAAATGTCGGAACAATTTACGGTAATGGAAGAGGCTGTTCGCAGGGGGACACTGAGTCCTGTTATGTCACGTACGGGTTTAACAGGAGGGGATGGAAACCGGCTTTATCAGTATGCTAAAGATGGGAATTCCTTTGTCAATCCTGCCACATTAAATGCCGCAGCGAATGCGTTTGCGGTATCAGAAGTAAATGCGGCAATGGGGCGGATTGTGGCGACGCCAACAGCTGGTTCAGCAGGAATCTTGCCAGCTGTACTTGTTCACGCCCTTGACAGCGGAAAGTTTACACGTGAGCAGATTGTACAGTCAATATTCACTGCCTCCGCTCTCGGCTTAGTAATTGCAAATAAAGCTTCGATATCAGGTGCTGCTGGCGGGTGCCAGGCTGAAGTCGGATCAGCAACCGCAATGGCAGCTGGTACTTTAGTTGAACTTGCCGGCGGAACACCGATGCAGGTTGGAAATGCCATCGGAATTGCTTTGAAAAATTCACTGGGGTTGGTTTGTGATCCCGTTGCTGGGCTGGTGGAAATTCCTTGTATCATTCGCAACGGTTTACATGCAATTACCGCCCAAGCTGCGGCAGATATGGCTTTAGCTGGGGTAGCCAGCGTCATTCCTGCAGATGAAGTCATCCATGTGATGCATGAAGTAGGACAACAAATGCCCGAATCGTTGAGAGAAACGGGGATAGGCGGTCTTGCCGGAACTCCCACAGGGCAAAAATTAAAGGAACAGATTCTAAGCAAAAAAACTAGCGGCCTTGGGCCAGCAAAATACCAAAGTGCGTATGAGATTATCGGTCCCGTAATGGTCGGCCCTTCGAGTTCTCATACAGCTGGAGCTGTCCGAATCGGGAACATTGCCCGCCAGCTATTAAATGAAAATCCATTATATGTAAAGTTCTCGCTGATGGGCTCCTTCGCTGAAACCTATCAAGGCCATGGAACAGACCTAGCTCTATTATCAGGTGTTCTTGGATTATCTACAATGGATGAGGGCATTCCAAATGCCAAAAAAATTGCTGAAGAAAATAGCTTACAATACGAATTCACGAAACGGGTGCTTGGAAGCTATCATCCGAATACAGTTCTTGTAGAATTGACAGGAGCTTCACGTACTGTCAAGGTATTGGCCAGCTCTTTAGGCGGTGGTAAAGTAGAGGTTCAGGAATTTGATGACTATCCATTAAAATTTTCAGGAGAACGGCCAACACTTGTAATTCGCCATACCGACCGAACAGGGTTTATTGCTGAATTATCGAGGATTCTTTATCAAAATGGATTTAATATCGCCCGTATGGCAAATGAACGTTCAAAAATCAACGGTGCTGCAATAACGATTTGTGAAATCGATAATAAAATGGAAGCGACTCTCTCGTCTTTATTAAAAAAGGAGATTCCGATTATTGACGAAATTGTCTTGGTTCAAACTAATTAACTCCCTAGAAGGATATTAATTAGTTTTCCAGAATGAAAAAATTAATGATTTATTAAGCGCTATCAACTAGGTCAAAAACCAGACTTCACACTAAATTGTGTGGAGTCTGTTTACTTTTTACCGATGTAATTTATTATATAATTGAGAGAAATCGAGGAGGTATGGCAGATGTTATTTCAGTCAGAAGAAGAATTGTTTGAAAATATTGAGCAGATGTATGGGCCAGTGTATATCCAGTTAACGATGGGGATTCAAGATAAACGCATTGATCAAGTAAAGGCGAAGGCAGAAATTCGGGTGAAGCCTGTAAAAGCAAAAGCATTTGTTGAGGTGTTAGTAGAGGAACTAGAGTCCGATTATATTTATGCGGAGCAAGGCGAGAGTATCTATTCTAGCTTTGGAATTGATGAGAGAATTGGAATTTATGAGGAAGTATTAACGACTATTCCATATACTGTTCTAATAGAAAACGAGAATTGGAAAAAAGAAATAAACGCTTATGTCACTGAGGAACAATTAAAAGGGGCTCTGGAGAAATTAGTAAATGATTATCAATTTACAGATCCTAGTGGGAAATACCGATTTAGAAAAATATGTAGCATTCAAGAGTTATCTATGGTCAGTGAATAGAAGTAGAGAAACCACATCATACGTCTAATCATATAGATAAATTATTCGTTTAGAGAACAGGGGAAAGAGAAATGAAAATTGGTTTAGTACGACATTTTAAAGTCCAAAAGGATTTGCCAAAAGGCAAGATGGCTACACCAGCGGATTTAAAAAAGTGGTTTGATGAATATGATGTGGCAGATATTGAATATATGAAATGTGACTTAGGAAATATTAAATGGAAACAGTGTTATTCAAGTACGCTGCCGCGGGCTGTTAAGACGGCGCAGCACATTTATCAAGGGGAGATTGTACATCTTGATGATCTTTGTGAAATTCCAGCTCCTACTTTTAATGGTAAAATTAAATTGCCTTTTCTTTTCTGGGCAATTGGGGTTCGTTTTTTTGCTTACTTAAAAAAGGATACTCGTTCAGATATTCGAAAAACAAAAGAGAAGATTAAACGAGTGTTTGATGAGATAATAAAGAGTGGCGAGGAGGATGTTTTAATCGTCAGTCACGCAGCCATTATGATTTATATACGGAAGGAATTACTAAATCGAGGATTTAAGGGTCCGAAGTTTAAAGTGGCGAATAATGGACAATTGTATATATTTGAGAAGGAAAACGTGTAGTTTTTGACATAAGGAGAGAATCGATCATCTATATGGAAGTTTGTTCAATGTAACTGCCATCGTCAATATCTGCCTCATATGAAGGAATCGTTTTTTCTTTTAATCGCTATTTTATAACGTCTTTCTACATTAATTTGTAGGGAGACGTTTTTTGTATTTCGATTAGAGTAAGAGAATAATTATATTTTATTATAAATACGATTATAATTTGGTTGTTTTTTGGATATTCTAAATAACGAGAGCATCTTCATCTTTAAGAAATTATGAATTTGAGACATTTTTTATAAATTATTTCTTTGGTTCTACAATAAAATAATAAAAAAGGAAATTAACGGTTTGATTACGTTGGTAATACAATATAAAAGGTGAGTGGAGTAATGGAAGTTGGAGAGTAAATGTGAAAACGTTTACAGGGCTAGTTCAACCACACTTATTTTTAAAGCCTCATCATTTGAAAGGTGGACTGAAAATGTTAAAGTACAACGATTTAGGTACAGGAACGCCAGTTGTATTTATACATGGTTTAGGGAGTAAGAAGGAAGCTTGGATCCCGCAGCATGATTTAGCAAATCAGTATAGATTGGTCATTCCAGATATGAGAGGTCACGGAGAAACGGAAATTAATGAAAGCCTTACCGTTGGGAATTTCGCATTAGATATTATTGATTTATTGGAGTATTTAGAGATTCCGTCAGCGTTCATATGTGGATTTTCCTTAGGAGGAATTGTCGCACAGGAACTATATAAGCAGCGTCCAGATTTAGTAAAGGGGCTCATCCTTTCAAATACAACATCTTATGTACCATCTGTATTAGCTAGCAGTATTATTAATGAATCATCTAAGCTTCTTCGAAAAGGTGAAGAGGATTTAATTGAACATATTGTGACAAGAGGGCTGTATGATGAAGTGTATAAAGAGGAGGCTAAGAAGGCTTTTCATATACGGGACACCTATATTGAAGCAGCCAAAGCCCCAATTGGAGTCAATTACTTTTCAATGCTTCCTAGTATACAAAAACCTGTATTACTAATTGGAAGCACGCATGATAAAGTGACACCGTCTGTAAATATTTATTTAATGAAAGCGTTTTTAAGGAAAGCGCATTCAGCGATTTTAAAAAATGCAGGTCACTTAAGTAATATCGAACAGAAGGAGCTTTTTAATCAATATGTTACGGATTTTTTAAAATCATGTGCGTAATTCAATCAAGTGCTTAAAAAAACAAGAGACAAGTACAATATGACTTTGTCCCTTGTTTTATTTTTATTCAGATGATATTAGCGCTTTATGATGAGCGTTTTTCTAACCAATCTGCAACGGTTGGGTAAGTGATTTTGGAAGCTTTAGGTCCAAATGCTACAGACGCATGTCCAGTAGGAAGAAGCACATACTTTTTATCCTTGCTAGAGATAGCATTCATCAATGCTTCTACTTGATGTGGTTGAGCAATATTATCTTTTTCAGCTGCTAAATTAAGGACATTTGCCGTGATATTTTTTAAATCAACTTTACGACCACGGATGACAAGTTCTCCTTTAATCAGCTTGTTTTGTTGATAGAAGTCTCTAATCCATTGACGGTAAGCTTCACCTGGGAACGGAATACCATCGCCTACCCATTTTTGTATAAGCTTCCAGCTCTTGATAAACTGTTCGTTGTCAGCTCGATCAACTAGACTGATATAAGGTCCGTAGAAGTTTGCCATCGGTTTTAACATTTTGTTTCCGAAATCAATCATTTCTGGTGGAACATTTCCTAAAGTTTCGACGACTTTATCGACATCAAAGTATTTCTCATCAAGGAAAGAACCATATAAGCCTGTATCTTCAAAATCAAATGGGCTCGTCATAAACACAATGTTGCGAATTGGCAATTCAGAGTGAAGGGCAGCGAAGATAGATGTCAATGTTCCTCCCATACAGTAACCAAGAATTGAAACTTCCTTTGCGTTGGATGCTTTCAATACTTTTCGAACAGCACGAGGAATATAGTCTAGAACATAGTCATCCATTTTCATATTTTTGTCTTCGTAGCCTGGTGTACCCCAATCAAGTAAATAAACATCAAAGCCGCGGTCAACTAAGTATTCAACAAAACTGCTGCCTTTTGTTAAATCTAGAATATATGGCTTATTGATTAATGCATAAACGAGTAGAAGTGGAACAGCATGCTTTCGAGGCTGTTCAGATGTGTAGCGATATAGCTTCGCTTTATTTCTAGTCCAAATCACTTCTTTCGGTGACTGGCCTACTTCTGGCTCGGGTTCTTTTACCAATACGTTCGTTGCTTTCGTAAAGCGTTCATATTGACCTTTAACATCCTCAGGTACTAAAGTTAAATTCGCGAATTCTGTCCATTCTTTTAAACTAGTATTGCTCATTTTTCCACACCTTTCGTTGTAGTATGAAGAGTTTTATAGCATGTTCAAACAATTACATATAAAGTCCACCGTTAATATTTAACTGTTGACCTGTAATATATCCACCGTCTTTACATAAGAAAACAACTCCGCGTGCAATTTCTTCCGGTTGTCCAAAACGACGTGCTGGAATTTTAGCGACAATGTTTTCACGAATATTTTCTGGAATTTCTTGAACCATCTCTGTGTCGATAAATCCAGGGCAGATAGAGTTTACTGTTACACTGCTTCTTGCAAGTTCTAAAGCAAGAGATTTGGTATACCCAATAATTCCAGCTTTTGCTGCAGCATAGTTTGTTTGTCCAAAGCCTCCAGCTTGTCCAATAATGGAAGAAATGTTAATGATTCTTCCTGCATCTGATTCTAAAAGATATGGAAGAGCGATAGAAGAAGTATTGTAAACGCTGTTTAAGTTAACATCAATAACAGTTCTCCAATCTTCCTCACTTAGCTTCTTAAATGTGCTATCTCTTGTAATTCCAGCGTTATTGATAAGAATATCTAATCTACCAAAGTGATTAATAGTTTCTTTTATTAAATTCTCTGATTCTTCTGAATTCGAAACATCTGCTTGAACCGCATAGGCTTCTCCGCCAATCTTTTTAATGCTTTCGATGACTTGCTCAGCTGATCCCGCACTGCGGTTATAGTTAATAACAACTTTTGCTCCGTTTTTTGCTAATTCCATTGCGATTGCTGCACCAATTCCTCGGCTACCGCCTGTAACGATAGCTACTTTGTTAGTTAACTCTGTCATTTTGTAAGTCTCCTTTTAGTTACTATGTACATAAAGATAGTAAACGATCTTTATAGATTACTTAGTTATCCTTGCTGTACCTTAGTTGTTTCTTTGCTGGCTACTTTATTATTAGTAGTAGTAGTAGTAGTAGTAGTTTCTTTTGTTAATAAATTGATAATTTCATTAAGTTTAGTGTCTAGGGTTTTAATTTTATTTTTTACATCTGTCATTTCTCGCTTTAATTCTACCTGGCTCACTAAATTAGAGGCAGTTTCTTCAACTAAATCTTCTAAATCATCAACTTTTGAATCCACGTTGATGATTAGGGCTGAGATATTTGACAGATCAGTGCGAGTTGGAATATTAACTTGCTCGAAATACTGTTCTGTTGTTTCATTTAGCATCTTCTTATATAGAAGATTCATCTCAAGGACTTGCCCCATTACCTTAGAAGTTGATTCGTCTTTCAGATTTTCATCAATAATGGTACTGCTTTGATTAAAAAGGTCTTTCCACAATTCAAATGGGTTTAAGTTTTTTTGCTGATTCATATGCCCTCTCCCGTCCATGAGTTTTGTTTGAAATATATTACAATTTTATAATACCAACTAAACCAGAATAAGGAAAGGTAATTTTTTAAATATTTACCAAAACTAATTGACATTTGGAACACATAGGTGTAAATTACACATAGAGACTATTTAACATATTGAGTGGGTGATACAAGATGACAACAGATAAGAAAAATACTTCTATAGATTCGACAGCCAAAGATGAGAGTATGATGAACAATATGCCCAAAAATTTAATGATACCTGTTCTTCTGTTAAGTCTTCGAGGTTGGAATTTACATGGTTACAAATTAATTCAAGAGTTAAGCCGATTTGGATTTACATCTGTAGATCAAGGAAATGTGTATCGAACATTAAGAAAGCTAGAAAAAGAGAACATGGTGAAATCTGAATGGGATATGTCAACAGGGGGTCCAGCTAAGCGAATTTATTCATTAACAGAGGCTGGTGAGGCGTATTTGCAAACTTGCACTGATTCGCTTACGCAATACCAATCCATATTAAATCGCTTTTTTACTATCTATATGGATATGTTCCTCCCTACATCTTTATCACAACGCGATGATGATAAAGAGGAGAATTAATGTTTGTTGTATTTACTTATAAAGTGAATTTGCAGTATTTCTGCAATCACAATAAATTTCTACTTTTAGGAGGTTTTTATCATGGCAGTAAACAAAAAAGATCAAAATAATAAGGATGTTCGTAATTTAGGTGATTCTTTGCTGGACAGCTGGACAAATAGTTTGAATACAATTCATGCTTCGCAAAAAGAGGTGGAGAATGTGTCAATTCAAGCAATCGGATATCAAAGAGAGGTGTGGGAGAAATTGACGGAAGATTTAACAAGAATTGAACAAGAACAAAAGAAATTAGTTGAGGAACTTCGTGTAGTAGGAAAGAAAAATATTCAAACGCTTTACGGTGAAGAAGCAGGGGAGACTTTTGATAAATGGAATGAGCACTTTGATGAGGTGAGCCTTCGTGTTCAGCAATTTACAGTAACTCCTTTGAAAGAAACTTTTAACCTTTTAAATCAATCCCAGGATCAATTACAAGATTCTATTAAAAAAGGAATCACTCAACAACAAAGCCTTCGTGAAAATTTCTTAAACCAAATGAAATCAGCTCAAAAAGGGTTTGTTGATTTAGTGGAATCTAATACAAAACTAGCGTTGAGTCTTTATAAAATTTAAGTAACGTGCCAATGGAATAATCAAACAAGTAGAGTGGGAGGATTTAGTGTCCTCCCACTTTATAAAGATTAAGAAAAGAGGTGCAAGGCTGTGAAGTTAGCGGGGAAAGTGGCCATCATTACAGGTGGTGCGAAAGGGATTGGAAAAGTAACAGCCAAAAGATTTCTTGAAGAAGGTGCTAAAGTAGTAATCTGTGATTATGACCAGGCGGCTGGTCAAGCTGCATTAGCCGACCTTGGAAGTAATGACGTAAGCTTCTTTCAAGTCGATGTAACGAATACTGCACAAGTAGAAACGATGGTTCAATCAACAATTGATACATATGGCAGAATAGATATTTTGATTAATAACGCAGGGATTACAAATGATGGATTTCTTGTGAAGATGAGTGAAGAGGCTTGGGAACAGGTGCTTGCTGTCAATTTATCAGGTGTTTTTAAATGTACAAAAGCTGTCGCTCCATTTATGTTAGATCAAAAATCAGGGGTTATTTTAAATGCCTCTTCTGTAGTTGGGATATATGGAAATATCGGTCAAAGTAATTATGTGGCCACAAAAGCAGGTGTTATTGGAATGACTAAAGGTTGGGCAAAAGAGTTTGGTCCAAAAGGGATTCGTGTGAATGCCATAGCACCAGGCTTCATTGCAACAGACATGGTCTCGACCGTACCCCAAAAAGTCATTGATACAATGAAAGAAAAGACACCGCTTAAAAAAATAGGTAAACCAGAAGATATTGCAGCTGCTTATTTATTTTTAGCTTCGGATGATGCAAATTATATTAACGGAACCATTTTAAGTGTGGATGGCGGATTAGTAGTTTAGTAGTTATGAATATAACAGTTACATTAATACCGATCTGAAAAGAGCTACTGTTTTAAGTAGTTTTTTTCAGATCGGTATTTTTATTAGGCTTTGTTATAGGACGCTGTTGATTTTGGTCTGGGGCCCCAATCGTTTTATAAACAATATTGTTTAACTTAGCCTTTTATTAAGTTGTTTTAGCTGATTGACTGGATTATTCACTAAAAAGTTGAGTAATTTTCTTGCTGCGAATGGGATATAACAGTCCTTTTTTGTGATAACTCCCAATTCCCACATGAGAGTTGGGTTGACTAAAGGGACCATTTTAATATTATGGTGATTTATTTTTGAATAAATCGATTTTGGAAGAATCGTAATCCCTAAACCTTCTTTAACAAGCTCGGCAATCAAATCCCATTGAGAGCTTTGGTATGTAATCTGAGGACTAAACCCAGCACTTAGACACTCTTGGATTATTCGATCATGTAAAGCAAATTGTTCGTTGAAAATAATAAACTGTTCATCCTGTAATTCATGTAGGCTGACAAAGTCTCTATGGGCTAGTCGATGGTGTTGAGAGACATAAATTACAAACTCATCTTTCGTAAAGGGATGGACAATAAACTTTTCTGTATTAGTTGGAAGAACACTGATGCCTAAGTCAATTTTTTCTTCATCTATTAAACTTTCTACACGTTTTGCTCCTAACTCAACTAATTTTAATGAAATTTTAGGGTGAAACTTTCTAAATGGAATAGCTATGGAAGGGAAAAATAGCGTTCCGATTAAAGGTGGTATTCCAATTTTAATTTCACCTGATGGCATATGCATTAAGTCATCTAAACGTCCAGAAAGGTCATCTAATGTGGAAATAAGCTTTAGAGCCGAATCATATACAATTTCTCCCGCGTCTGTAAGCTTTAATTGTCGCGTTGTACGATCAAATAGTGTGACTTGTAGTTCTTCTTCTAAGTTTTTAATGATTTTGCTTAATGATGGTTGTGATAAATGAACATGGGAAGAAGCTTTAGTGAAACTTTGATGTTCAGCGACAGCTATTAAGCATTTTAATTGTTGAATCTCCATAAAAAATCCCTTCTATTCATTTTTTTAATAACTATTATTCTTTTTTTATATTTTACTTATAATAACTAAAATAGTAAAGTTATTCCAGTAAGATAATTCTAGTATTTCCAAATAATTTGAAATGTATGTTTTGTTAATAGTTTCTTGGATGATGAATAAGGATGTATCACCTTTTATTTTGCAGCTTCATCTTATTTTTATATACAAAATTATAGTAAATAAACAAAGGGGGAGAATAAGTTGAAGGCGATGATTTCATTTTCAAACAGATTGATGCAAAGGTATATGCCTGATCCATTTTTGCTTGTTATTGTGCTTACCTTTTTTGTCATCGGTCTTGCTATTTTTTTGACAGATAGCACACCTGCTCAAATTGTAGGTTACTGGGGAGATGGTTTTTGGAATTTATTAGAATTCTCTATGCAAATGGTTTTAATTGTTGTAACAGGACACGTTATGGCGAGCAGTCCATTTTTCAAGAAATTATTGGGGAACTTAGCCAATATCCCAAAGTCACCGGGGCAAGCTATTATTCTCGTTACTCTTGTAGCTCTAATTGCATGCTGGATTAACTGGGGATTTGGTCTAATCATTGGAGCGTTGTTTGCAAAAGAGATTGCTAAAAAGGTCGATGGTGTCGATTATCGATTGTTAATTGCAAGTGCCTATAGTGGATTTATTATTTGGAGCGGGGGATTATCTTCATCTGTTGCATTAACGATTGCTACACCTGGTCATTTTACGGAAAATCTTATAGGGATTGTTCCAACAAGTGAAACTCTTTTTTCTCCATTTAATTTAATTGTTGTAATCGGGCTGCTTATTTTAGTTCCAATTATAAACCGATTTATGATACCTTCAAAAGAACAAGCTTTTTTGATTGATCGCAAGCTATTAGAAGATGTAGATAGTGTACAGGCAAGTGCAGTAGAACAAGCTGAACTGACACCTGCTGAGCGTTTAGAAAATAGTAAGATATTATCTTTGCTTATTGGTTTATTAGGTCTTTCTTTTTTAGCCTATTATATCGTGAAAAACGGATTTGTTATTAATCTTAATATTGTGAACTTTATCTTTCTTTTTATTGGAATAATATTGCACAAAACACCAAGATTATTTTTAGAAGCTATTTCAAGTTCAGTTAAAAGTGCAAGTGGAATTATTATTCAGTTTCCGTTCTACGCAGGGTTAATGGGTATTGTGACCGCTTCAGGACTAGCTGGGATTTTATCTAATGCGTTTATATCTATTTCAAATGAGAATACATTCCATATGTTCACGTTATGGAGTGCAGGTTTGGTAAACTTCTTTGTACCTTCAGGTGGAGGACAGTGGGCTGTACAAGCTCCTGTTATGTTAGAGGCTGCAAAAGATTTAGGAGTTTCTTTACCGAAAACAGCGATGGCTGTTGCATGGGGAGACGCTTGGACGAATATGATTCAACCATTCTATGCATTGCCAGCATTAGCCATTGCCGGTTTGAAAGCAAAGGATATTATGGGGTATGGTTTAGTAATCATGTGTATAACAGGGATTTTTATTTCTGCCGTCTTTTACTTTTTATGATGGGTATATTGGATGATAATGGTAATGTGAAGTGTTATATCACATAGCCCTTATAGTAAATGAATGATTGAGTTATCAAGGACTTCAACGATTATGTTGAGGTCTTTTTTAGAGATTATGCAGGAGGATTTCTGCATCGCTTTCATTAAGCTCGTCTATCTTTTTTTCAATAGTTATTTATTTTCACATTCGTGTAGTTTATTATTAAAATAGTGAGATTATTGTGAAAGAAATGAGGTTACAGCTATGGTGAAGGCAGTATTTTTTGATTTAGATGATACATTATTGTGGGATCAAAAGAGTGTTAAAGAAGCGTTTGTAGCAACATGTCTTGTGGCAAAAGAGAAATATGGAGTAGATGTTGAAGAGTTTGAAGAAGCAGTTCGAAAGGAAGCAAGAGAGCTGTATGCTTCATATGAGACGTATGAATTTACACAAATGATCGGTATTAATCCTTTTGAAGGGCTATGGGGAAATTTCTTAGATGATACAGATGATTTCCGTAAAATGGCGGAGATTGTACCGACTTATCGTACAGAGGCATGGACACGCGGGTTAAAGGCTTTAGGGATTGACGATGAGGCATTTGGATCGGAACTCGCAGAGCGTTTCCCAGCAGAGCGTCGCAAAAAACCTTTTATTTATGATGAAACATTTACAGTGTTAGATGAGCTAAAAGGTAAATATAAATTATTGCTATTAACAAATGGTTCTCCAGATTTACAAAATACAAAGTTGACGATTACGCCTGAATTAGTGCCTTATTTCGATGAAATTATCATTTCTGGGGCATTTGGCAGAGGAAAGCCTGATCAAACGATTTTTGAACATGCTTTAGAGCGAATTGGTCTAAATAAAGACGAAGTTATTATGGTCGGAGATAATTTAATGACAGATATTCTTGGTGCTTCAAGAACAGGAATTAAATCAGTTTGGATTAATCGTCATAATAAAGAACGCAATGAAGTTGTACCAGATTATGAAATTATTCATTTGGAAGAACTTTATCCGATTCTTGAAGAACTAAAGAATAAATAAAAGGAAAGGACTTCGGTATGATTGCCGAAGTCTTTTTTTAGCTGCGCTGAGAATTCACTAAAATCTGTTTTTATGTGCCATTGCGATGAAGTAAGGATGTGGAAGATGCTCTGCTTTACAAAACTTTATGTGAATTTTACTTTTTTTTAATAAAGCTATTGCATTCTTATAAACTTCGATATATAATTACTTATGTTGATTCGACAAAGTTCAACATAAACCTTCAAAATGCGGGTGTAGTTTAGTGGTAAAACCTCAGCCTTCCAAGCTGATGATGAGGGTTCGATTCCCTTCACCCGCTCCATTACATACGTTGATAACGCAGAGTTTCGTTA
Source organism: Peribacillus sp. Hz7 (assembly GCF_042136355.1). Classification (NCBI taxonomy): domain Bacteria; kingdom Bacillati; phylum Bacillota; class Bacilli; order Caryophanales; family Bacillaceae; genus Peribacillus; species Peribacillus sp. Hz7. The sequence continues at coordinate 48,922 of NZ_JBHHJV010000017.1, read as the reverse complement.
CATAGAGAGAACGAAGCTTTGCGTTTTTTAAATTTTATAAATGTAAAAAACTGCTATATTTATAGTTGGAAAAAAGCGTATCGCCTTATCATCGATTTGGGAGATACGCTTTTTTATTTAATTAGTTGAAATCGAGTAATGCCCTTTTCCGCCATGAATTTGCAGAAACATATCTAGTAAAGATTTTGTTTGCTTATCAGCTTCTTCTATTGAAGTAGAAGGAGTGAAATAAATAATTTGTAAGGCTTGTTTTGTTTCTTCCGTTACTTTTGTACGCTCGGAATCTACAAATGGGCTGCCGAAAGGCCCTTCTTGATCAACGGACGTAATCATATGCTCCATAGAGTTCATTCGACCGTTAAGCCCCATATATGTATCCCCGTGTTCACCAATTTTAATCGTTATATCTCCTGTAAGCTTAGCGCGGTCATAGATGCCAATAGGTACTTCGAATAAAAGGGAAAAGAAGTTATTTAAATCGATGGCTGAATGCACAGGTGATAAATAATTTTGTTTTTGGATGCGGCGATACAGTGCTTCTGCAGATGGGCGATATCTTGACGGGTTTGTTCCTATTAATTTAAAGACATTTCTCCATTCTTGAATTTTGTCGAAATCCGTCCATTCTTTTTCTTGAAGATCAAAGTATAAAGATTCTTGAAATAGTTGCAATCTTCCTTTTAACATTTGAGGGGATAGTCCGACTTCGATATCGTTGTATGTAATGATTCCGACTTTAAAGTGTGGAATTTTTTCTTTAAGATTGTCAGCAATGGTTGTTTCCAAGTGTTTCACCTCCAAAAATGATTGAAAATAGTTTAACATAGATGGAAATGGTTGAACATAATACAGACTTTTACGTACGAAGGTGAATAGAGATGTATATGAAAGAATTGAAGAAAGAGCTAATTGCTTATAGTAAAGAAATTGGTATCGATAAAATCGGTTTTACGACGGCTTCGACGTTTGATTCGTTAAGGAATCGTTTATTAGAGCAGCAAACATTAGATTATCAGTCTGGATTTGAGGAGCCCAATATTGAAAAGCGAGTAAGGCCAGAGTTAATTATAGAACATCCGCAATCGATTATTTCCATTGCGTTAGCCTATCCTTCTAAAATGAAGGATGCTCCGTTAAGTACAAAAGGAGAACGACGTGGTATTTTTTGTCGAGCTTCTTGGGGAACGGATTACCATGTTGTGTTGAGAGAGAAGTTACAATTACTCGAATCGTTTATTAAAGAGAAAATACCGAATGCATTAACGAAATCAATGGTTGATACAGGGGAATTGTCTGATCGAGCAGTAGCTGAGCGTGCTGGCATTGGATGGAGCGGGAAAAACACGATGATCATTACTCCAGAGTTTGGATCGTATGTATATTTAGGTGATTTGATTACGAATGTACCTTTTGAACCCGATCAACCGATGGAAGATCAATGTGGGACGTGTAATAAATGCGTAGATGTTTGTCCAACGGGAGCACTTGTACAAGGCGGACAGTTAAATGCAAAGCGTTGTATCGCTTTTTTAACTCAAACAAAAGGCTTCTTGCCAGACGAATTTCGTTCTAAAATTGGGAATCGTTTGTATGGATGTGATACATGTCAGACCGTTTGTCCGAAAAATAAAGGCATCGATTTTCATATTCATGCAGAAATGGAGCCGGACTCAGACATTGCAAAACCGTTGTTAAAGCCTTTATTGACGATTTCGAATAAGGAATTTAAAGAGAAGTACGGTCATGTATCTGGATCATGGCGCGGAAAAAAGCCGATTCAACGAAATGCAATTTTGGCGCTGGCACATTTTAAAGATGAAACGGCTTTGGCTGAATTAATTCAGGTGATGAAAGAAGATCCTCGCCCTGTCATTCGCGGTACAGCTGCTTGGGCGATCGGAAAGATTGGTGGAGGAGAAGCAGAAGGCATTTTACAACGTGCATTAGATAAAGAGAAAGATGAAGACGTGTTAGCGGAAATAAAGAAGGGGTTAATGCTAGCGGCACATTGATAAAGTGAAATTTCGATCAGTGGGAGCTTACTGTTCGTTAAGCGTTGGATTAAGTAGAGGAAATCACTCGTATTATTCAGAGTGATTTTTTTTATACAATTAGATTGTAGACACCGTTAGCGAATAAGAAACCTTGATGTAGTTTTTGTATTTTTAATCAAGCCCTCTTTCATACATATTGAGTAGGAGTGATAAAGGAGGGCTTAAGCTTGAGGGAACAATTAAAGGAATTATTACAGACACGCATCGAACAGTATATATCGAGTGATGAGAGGCGGGCGGAACAAACGGATGAGAAGCCATTACGAAAGAAGCAATTGTTAGAGAAGCGAGAGGCCGATATTGTTCGAGTTCATGCAGCAGGTAAAGTGCATTCTTTGTTTTATGATCGACAAGATACAGTACTGGTCTATCAAGTTCATTTGCAATGTTTAATTAAACAAGGAGATACTTTTTTTATTGAAGAAGAGATAGAAGAACGTGAGGCTAGGTTTCAAAATGGTCTCATTGTGAATGATTATGAGGTAGAGCTAATTTCAGAAGATACTTTTCTGCCTGAGCAAAGGGTAGAGGATGTACAAAGAATCACGTATACGTACGATCGAAGAAAAGCGGTTCAATATGCTGAGCGGTGGTGGAATGAGTTTAATCCTGCTTATAATAAATTCGCGGATGATTGTACAAATTATATATCACAATGCTTACATGCGGGAAATATTCCAATGTGGGGGAGTCCCAATCGAACTAAAGGCTGGTGGATGGGCGGAAAAAGCTGGAGTTATAGTTGGACGTCTGCGCATGGTTTCTATAGGCTTTTGGCAGGTGGTAAAGGTATTCGAACGCAAGCAGTGACGTATGCACAAGAGTTAAACCTTGGAGACATTATATGCATTGACTTTGAAGGAGATGGCCGTTTTGATCACTCCCTCATTGTAACAGCAAAAGATATATACGGTATGCCGCTTGTGAATGCTCATACGGTAAACAGCCGTCGGCGTTATTGGACGTATGAAGATTCTACTCGTTATACTCCAAATATTGTATATAAGTTTTTTAGAATTTTAGATGGAAGGTGAAACGTTTTTTTGTCGGTTTGATTAATGATATAATGAAGGGAGACACTCATACTAGAGGTGAACAGGAATTGGCCATACATGTAGTTTTATATCAACCTGAAATTCCGGCAAATACAGGAAACGTTGCAAGAAGCTGTGCGGCAACAAATACAACGTTACATTTAATTCGTCCGCTTGGATTCTCAACAGATGACAAATATTTAAAGCGTGCGGGTCTTGATTATTGGGAACATGTAAAGATTCATTATTATGATTCTATGGATGAATTCTTTGAGAAAAATGCTGGTGGGGATTTCTACTATTTATCTAAATTTGGTGAAAAGCCTCATACGACATTTGATTATAGTGATCAAGATAAAGAAATTTTCTTTATTTTCGGTAGAGAAACAACAGGCCTTCCGAAAGATTTAATTCAGGAGAATATGGATCGTTGTTTACGTGTTCCGATGACGGATAAGGTGCGTTCGTTAAATTTATCAAATACGGCAGCTATTTTAATATATGAAGCATTAAGACAGCAAAATTATCGTGATTTAGATATTATAAGAGAAGGCTGACATCATTCATTTTTTCGCTCATATGTGTGAAATCGGGGTTTCACACACGTTTTAACTATGTTGACGGCGGGCGCTTTCTCTATAAGTATTTAGAGAAAGCGCTAAGATGAGAGCTAGAAATCAATAGCGTCAAGTGCTTTTGATATGTGTTTAGTTAGCTCTAGGTATGTCAGTGGCTCGATAAGTATTTCTAAAGGAAGAAAGCGCCTTCAGAAGTACCCGCTTTATGTTTGTCGCCAATTACGGGCGTCTTGCAGTTTTTTATACATAATGTACAGGGGGAATAAAGATGAATCAGATTATCGAAAAAATACTAGATCACCGTTCTATTCGTTCATTTGAGGACAAGCCGGTAACGGAGGAACAAATTCGTACAATCGTAGAGTGTGCTCAAGCAGCATCCACTTCAAGCTATATTCAAGCATATTCCATTATTGGGGTATCGGATCCGGAGAAGAAAGCACAGTTAGCTGAACTTGCTGGGCCGCAAACATATGTAGAGAAAAGCGCGCACGTGTTTGTTTTTTGTGCTGATTTACACCGTCATGATATGGTTGCCGAGATGGAAGGACGAGATTTATCCGAGTCGATTGAAAGTACAGAGAAGTTTATGGTTGGTTGCATAGATGCCGCTCTTGCTGCACAAAATGCTGCAATCGCTGCGGAATCGATGGATCTTGGTATTTGTTATATTGGTGGTATTCGTAATAATTTACATGCGGTTAGTGAAATTTTAAACATTCCACATCGTGTGCTTCCGTTATTTGCACTTATTATCGGTCATCCGAAAAATCGCTCTGAGAAGAAGCCGCGTTTGCCGCTTGCTAACGTGTATCATGAAAATGGCTACCAAGCGGACCAACAAGTATTCATTGAACAATTACAAGCGTATAATGAAACAATCTCAAGTTATTATGATAGAAGAACAAAAGGAAAGCGTAAAGATACATGGACAGAGCAAATGGCTGATATGTTAGGGAAGAAAAGCCGTATGTACATGAAAGAGTATGTGGAAGGAAAAGGATTGAAAAAGCGTTAAAGAAAGTAAAAAAGCTGAGTTGCTAAAAATAAGCAACTCAGCTTTTTTTATTTAACACTCGGTTTGTCGTTATAACCTGCAGTAAAGATAGCGGATAAAAATGTCACAATTACAGCAAGAATGATAATTGTACCTGCGCCCATTATCGCAGTCCTCCTTTAAACTGAATTGTCCAAATTTATACATGTAGTATACCTTAGTTACCAAAAAATGTGAATTATTTATTACCGTTGCTTGTATAATTTGTTAGAGAATATTTACTGATTTTATCGCAATTCAATCATAGTTTAAACAACCTCTTTTGAAACTATGCACATGTTTGTCAAAGTTGTCGCATAGATTTAAGTATTCTCTATAAAGGGATAGGGGGAGGCTCCAGTAATGGACATTTTAAGAAAAATTGAAAAGTTTAGAGAAGATGAACAGAAGCTGAAGTGGGAAGGGACTTTTGCAGAATACTTAGAGATCCTTAAAGAAAAGCCTTTGGTCGCACAGTCTGCACATTCGCGTGTATATAACATGATTAAAGATGCTGGTATAGAAGAAGTCAATGGTGTGAAGCGATATAACTTCTTTAGTGGTCAATTATTTGGTTTAGAAGATTCATTGGAGCGCTTGATTGAAGAATATTTTCATCCAGCGGCAAAGCGACTAGATGTTCGTAAGCGAATTTTGTTGTTGATGGGTCCTGTTTCAGGTGGGAAATCCACGCTTGTTTCTTTATTAAAGAGAGGGCTGGAGTCATATTCCTTAAAGGAGCAAGGTGCTATTTATGCGATTAAAGGCTGCCCAATGCATGAGGATCCTCTACATTTGATTCCACAATACTTACGTGAGGATTTCTATGAAGAGTATGGTATTCGAATTGAAGGAAACTTATCTCCATTGAACTTAATGAGGCTGGAGAAAGAGTATGGAAATCGTATTGAAGATGTCATGGTTGAACGAATTTTTCTTTCGGAGGACCGTCGAATAGGGATTGGTACATTTAGTCCGTCTGATCCTAAATCACAAGACATCGCCGATTTAACAGGAAGCATTGACTTTTCCACAATTGCGGAGTTCGGTTCAGAATCTGACCCGCGCGCCTATCGTTTTGATGGGGAGTTAAATAAAGCAAATCGTGGGATGATGGAGTTCCAGGAAATGTTGAAATGTGATGAGAAATTCCTATGGCACCTATTGTCTCTTACACAGGAAGGAAATTTTAAAGCAGGCCGCTTTGCGTTAATTTCAGCGGATGAACTAATTGTTGCCCATACGAATGAAACAGAGTATAAGTCGTTTATTTCTAATAAGAAAAACGAGGCCCTTCATTCACGGATTATTGTGATGCCGATTCCATATAACTTAAAAGTGTCGGAAGAAGAAAAAATTTATGAAAAAATGATTCGTGAGAGTGATGTTTCCAATGTTCATATTGCACCGCATACGTTAAAGATTGCAGCAATGTTTAGTATTTTAACACGTCTGAAGGATCCTAAAAAAGGCGATATCGATTTAGTGAAGAAAATGCGTCTATATGATGGGGAAAATGTAGAAGGGTTTAATTCAGCTGATATTCGTGAATTGAAAAAAGAACATCAAGATGAGGGAATGAGCGGAATCGATCCGCGTTATGTGATTAACCGCATTTCTTCGACGATTATAAGAAAGGAAAATCCATCGATTAATGCGCTGGATGTATTAATGTCCTTAAAGGATGGACTTGATCAGCATCCCTCGATTACGAACGAGCTTAGGGAGCGTTATTTAAACTTTATTTCACTTGCGCGTAAGGAATATGATGCGATTGCTAAAAATGAGGTTCAAAAGGCGTTTGTTTATTCATATGAAGAGTCTGCCAAAATTCTTATGGACAATTATCTCGACAATGTCGAGGCCTACTGCAATAAAACAAGATTACGCGATCCATTAACAGGAGAAGAGATCAATCCAGATGAAAAGCTGATGCGTTCTATTGAAGAACAAATCGGCATTTCAGAAAATGCGAAAAAAGCGTTCCGAGAAGAGATTTTAATTCGTATTTCTGCTTATGCTCGTAAAGGAAAACGATTTGATTATAGCTCGCATGATCGTCTTCGTGAAGCGATTCAGAAAAAGTTATTCGCTGACTTAAAAGATGTTGTGAAGATTACAACGTCAACCAAAACACCGGATGAACGTCAATTGAAGAAAGTAAATGAAGTGATTGCTAGATTAATTGAAGAGCATGGCTATAACTCAACTTCTGCTAATGAGTTATTGAGATATGTAGGCAGCTTGTTAAATCGCTAACAGAAGATGTTCCCCTGCCAAATAGAGGTGGGGGGTTATTTCTTATTTAAACGTATGTTAAATAAGAGTGCCTGCTTAGGAGGGGAAATTTTCCTTATCTATGGACTTGTAATCCAATAAGGGAGGGCCGGCATGAGTATATTAGATGAGTTGAACAAATTAGCGGAGAAGCTAAATAGTAATGGAGAGCACACTTTTGGCAAGCGGGCACGTGTGTATCAGTTTGATTTAGAAGAAAGTGGTTCATTTCAATTGCTGATTAAAGAGGGTAAGGTGAAAGTGCTAGAGGGAACGCCTTATCACCCTGAAATCACTCTAAAACTATCAGATGAGAATTTATTCAAATTGCTAAATGACGATTCAAGTGCAACGGAAGCTTTTATGGCTGGCCCTTTAAAAGTAGATGGTAAGGCGGACTTCACCTAAAGTTGCAAAATATTAATAAGTAAAAAATCACTCGGCTGTAAGGCCGAGTGATTTCTTGCTTAGAGGGCTTGTATTCTTATTTATTCATGTTTAGTTAACATTTGAGCATAGGCAATCGTCTAATCTTGAAAAATAGTGTAAATTTATTGATTTTATTGCATAGGATAGAGTAATACTTTTCTTTTATTACGGTGAAAGAGCAAGGGAAATCATGGGCAAAAATGAAAGATTGTATTCATATCACACTAACCTATCTTATGAAGGAATGCCAAAAAAGGTGCATAATGTTTTTGAGGGGGAAGAAGATGAAGGAAGAAAATAACCATCAATTTGCAATTTCTAAGGAAGATTGGTCCCTCCATCGAAAAGGCTATGATGATCAGCAGCGTCATCAAGAAAAGGTGCAGGAGGCAATCAAAAACAATTTACCGGATTTAATCTCTGAAGAAAGTATCATTATGTCTAATGGTCGCGATGTTGTAAAGATTCCGATACGTTCTCTCGATGAATATAAGATCCGCTATAATTACGATAAAAATAAGCATGTAGGTCAAGGAGGCGGGGACAGCAAGGTAGGGGATGTCGTTGCACGTGATGGCTCTCCATCTGAAAGCGGCCCTGGAAAAGGAAAAGGAGCAGGAGATCAAGCCGGTGAAGATTATTACGAAGCTGAAGTATCTATGATGGAATTAGAAGAGGCTTTATTTAAGCAACTAGAGTTGCCAAACCTTCAGAAAAAAGAACAGGCAGAGCATACATTGGAGCATATTGAATTTAATGATATTCGTAAAACAGGGTTAATGGGGAATATTGATAAGAAGAAAACGATGATTTCTGCTTTTAAACGCAATGCGTTAAGCGGTAAACCAGGTTTTCATCCGATTTATAAAGAGGATTTTAAATTTAAAACGTGGAATGAGGTTCAAAAGCCGGACTCTAAAGCTGTTGTGTTAGCGATGATGGATACGTCAGGCTCCATGGGGCTTTGGGAGAAGTATATGGCACGTAGTTTCTTCTTTTGGATGACCCGATTTTTACGGACAAAGTATGAAACGGTTGAGATTGAATTTATTGCGCATCATACGGAAGCGAAAGTAGTATCACAAGATGATTTCTTTACAAAAGGTGAAAGTGGAGGCACCATTTGCTCCTCAGTTTATCGTAAAGCTTTGGAAATCATAGAAGATAAGTACGACCCCGCTAAATATAATATTTATCCGTTTCATTTTTCCGATGGAGATAATTTGACTTCAGATAATGTTCGTTGCGTGAAGCTTGTTGAGGAGTTAATGAAGATTTCAAATATGTTCGGATATGGGGAAGTAAATCAGTATAATCGCCATTCTACCTTAATGACTGCCTATAAAAATATTAATAATGAGAAGTTTTACTATTATATTTTAAAGCAAAAATCCGATGTTTTTCATGCGATGAAGAGCTTTTTCAAGAAACAAGAAGATCAGCAGTATGTTTAAACGATTATTCATAAAGAGGTAGTCCCCTAAGTCGATATGGACTTAGGGGGCTTTCTTTTTTTTCGTAATAGACTGATTCCCAACAATAATAGAGGAAGAAATAGCCCATAGGTTGAAGCGTGTACCATGAAAACGCCCCTATTGTATTGATTATAATCGAGGCTATCAGGATGTAAGGTCAGGGACATGACAACCATAATCATCCCTAATGGTAAAGCAAGTGGTCGATAGTCTTTTACATTTAATGTTTGGGCAAGCCCTATAATCGCTGCGTAAAAATAAAAGATCATTTTAAAATAAATCGTGATAATCCACATGATGGCCATTAGGGCTTCTATTCGTTGGAAAAAATCCCCTACATTGATTTTTCTGGCTAACACATAACTTGGATACATGTGTCTCGAAGAAGCATCAACACCTAAAACTAAAATGCATAAAACGATAATGATGGTTAACAAGAGTCCCCCAATGATTATTCCTGAATAAAAGGCTTGTTTGGCTTGTTTGGGTTGATTTACTGAAACGGGAAAAACCATTAATAATACAACAGAAGGCAGACAAAAAATGCTGACAAAAATTAAGCTTGACCATATAATGGGTTTCATTCTCACTTCGAATACAGGTTGTATGTTCTGAAAATCGATTTGAGGAGCAATAGAAACGACCAAAATGGTAAATAGGATAATGAAAACAGCAAAGAAAAGCTCGGCTGAACGAGCCAAGGTTTCAAGTCCAAGGCGAATTCCCATAATCACGACACACGTAAAAATAAAATTAATCACTTCGATGGGTGTCTCAGGAATTATTTGTGTCGTCAAAAAAGTCCCAACTTGGAATAATAGTCCTGCTGCAGAGATAAAAGAAAAGAAAACAAACGCAAGAGAAACGGTCTTTCCTAACCATCTTCCGAGAAGTTTTTCATTGATTTCGACCAATGTCATATTCGGATAGCGGCTTGCTAAGGTAGTGATTAATGCTACTAGTAATAAACCTAGTCCTATACCGAGTATAGCTGAGATCCAGGCATCTTGTTGTGTCGTTCCTATGATAGCTGCTGGAATAGTTAAGATGGTCGTTCCTATTGAAAATAAAATCACCAAAATGCTAAATTGACGAGAGCTGATTTTAACGTTTTTTACCAATGTATACTCCTTTCTTGTTACGTGCTATCATAGTTCTTTGTTATTAAAGAGAATTCCCAAACCAAGCCTATTACTTTAATTTGTCTAGGAATGAATTACTAATTGTGCCTACGCGTCGGATTTCTCCTTGTACTTTTATATTTACAGGTACGTTCTCAAAATGTTTATCCCAATCTTTTTTGAGTTGTTTCCAGGCTATAGGATCAGCTCGATGGATTGCCTCACCAAATCCAAAAATGTCTACCTTATGATTTTCCTGTACTTGTTTGATTGATTGTTGAAACATTTTCTCCGATCCTTTTTCATAACTATCCTCTAATTGATCAATCGATTCTGGTTTTGTCAAATCGATTTGGCATTCTACTTCGCCTACATCGCCTTCGACATAAATATGTAGATCAATCTCCGGTTTTCCGTTCTTTACCTTTCCTTTCATTTCCGTGTTTGATTTTTTCACTTCATACACAGCTTTTCCACCTTTAGGGCACGTTATATTCACAGTTGTACTATGCTCTTTGTTGGTAATGACGCTATACGTTATGCTTTGCTTCTCATTTAACCAGCCAACTAATTTATCTCGATCAAATACCGCTAATTCTTGAAAGCGTAATCGAGCAGGGGAATCAATCATTTCTACATTCTGTTTGCCTAAAGCTGTTTTTTTGTCGCCTTTTATATCGGCGCGGATTCCAGTTAACACTGGCTGTTTTCCGTCCATTACTATATTCGCAATCAATTCATCTAACGTAACGGCACTTGTCGCTGTCCATGCTTTTGCTGAAGTTTCAAGAGTACTAAATAAACTATTGGCAGGTATCTTTTCTAAAGATGTGGGTACCTTCAAGATATCTTCTGCTCTCATTCCCTTAGCTACAGCGATATTAAAATCTGATCGTAGTTCCCAGTCTCTTGAGAGAAGATCTAATGGTTTTCCAAGCCCTTCTTTTGCTAAAGACTCTCCAATCACGAGTATTCGAAGATGTGAGGGATAAATTTTTCTTGGAGATTCCTTTGTCATTCTTCGAATAGCTTCAAATACAGTTTTTCCTGTCGCTTGATAGATGACGACCGGTGAATGGCCAGTAGCTCCACCGGTTTTTCCGGCTACTTCCCCTGGATTTACTACTTGGGAGGTTACAAGATATTGACCGTCCGTTGCACGATCTAGCCCCATGGCCAGTGTAATGCCAAGTTCATTTAATTCACGACTATTCCAGCAACCCGTAGTGAATAATAGAAATACAATCAGCATGATCAGAATTGTCAAGCCCCGTTTCATAGATTAAACTCCTTTCGCTTTATTTATTTCTATTTTCACTTTAATAATTTCTCAAGCATGTCGGAAAGCGGCTTATAAATGGCTGTAATCCAATCTATCGGATTGGGAATCTTGATATTCAAGGCTTGGGCAATGCTTAATGCGGTTCCGAATAGTAGAAGAATGGAAAATATCCATAGTTCCTTTTTTAATTTTTTCCTCAACAGAGGAGGAACATCAATCGCGATGATCACCGCCACGATGAGAAGGATTCCAGCAACAGCCATTACTTTCGACTACTCCTTTCTTTGTTGTTAATCTCACACTTTATTCCGCGGCGGTTTCGGGGGTGACGTTTGTTCACGTTTGTTGTTTTTCTGACTGATTAAACGAGGGCGAGCAAACATTCCCCAATGAGGTACCCGAATAAGCGTATCTTTTAGGTCCTTACTGATAAAAGGACCTAAAGGACTCATATAAGGAACCCCGAAAGAACGCAAGCTACACATGTGAAGTACAAGCGCAATGACCCCGACTAATATCCCGAACAAGCCAAACGAAGCGGCAAGCGCCATCAATGGGAAACGGAGCATTCTAACGGACATGGACATAGTTGCGCCAGGAAGTACAAAACTTGAAACCGCAGTGACTGCAACAACGATGACCATGGCAGCCGATACAATTCCGGCTTCTACAGCCGCTGTCCCAATCACGAGTGTCCCTACAATAGATATAGCCTGTCCTACAGCCTTGGGCATGCGTATACCAGCTTCCCGCAAGATTTCAAACGACACTTCCATAATGGTAGCTTCAATGAATGCAGGGAAGGGAACCCCTTCACGTTGAGCGGCTAAACTTAGCAGCAGTGGAGTGGGTAACATTTCCTGATGAAACGTGGTGATGGCGACATATAGGGATGGTCCTAGTAGAGCAATAAAAATACAAAAAAAACGAGTCAAACGAATAAGGCTGCTAATATCTGCACGCTGATAATAATCTTCTGGAGATTGGATAAAGGAGACGAACAGTGCCGGGACGACTAGAACAATAGGCGTTCCATCGACTAGTATGGCCACTTTCCCTTCCAAAAGCTCGGCAGCAATCACATCAGGACGTTCCGAATAATAGATAGTCGGAAAAGGACTGTATGTTTCATCTTGAATCAATTCCTCGATATAACCACTTTCTAAAATTCCATCGATATCAATCCGATCCAGACGCCTGTGCACTTCTTCGACGACTTTGTCATTCACAATTCCATCGATATACATGATCGCTACATCGGTTTTAGTCAATTTTCCAATTTTTTTCGATTCCAACCAAAGTTGGGGTGTTTTTATTTTTCGGCGAATTAACGCTGTATTGGTACGCAAGTTCTCTGTAAAACCTTCCTTTGGTCCTCGAACGACGGTTTCTGTGGTAGCTTCCGTTACACCACGGTCTTTTCCACCACGCATACTGATTGTAAAACCTTGTGCATAGCCATCCAATAAGAGAATAACATCCCCCGATAACAAGGAAGTGAATAAAGAATTGAATTCCGTCACATCTCGTATATCTCCAACTGCAAGGATGCGCTCCTTCAATACTTGTAAAACATTCTGTTGAGATGCTATCATTTGTTCTTGATCGGTATGGATATCTAATAGGAGTGATTCCATGATAAAGTTCTGAATAGCATTAGTGTCTACCAATCCATCCGTATAAAAAATGCAGGCTCTAATGAATCGCTCTTTGCCAATTTGGATTTCTCTAATCACGATGTCACTGCTATTTCCAAGCAGTTGCTGTACCTGTTGAATGTTTTCTTGAAGGTTTGTTTTTAATAAGTCTTCGTTTGTTTCCTTATTTTGATTGTCTTTCTTGAATAAGGAGCGGTTAACGCGTTGTTTCTTAAACAAACTCATACATTTTATCCCCTTCTTAGTCTTTCGATTCTTCAGAAAGTAGACTTATTAGGTTCCTTATTAGCATGTCAATTTTCCAATTTTTAATACATTTAGGTTATTGCCGGTTGTTTTATATTAACTACATTTCATAATGGGTTGGGAGAGATTAACTCATGTACGTTTTTTTTGGAATATGGCTACGCCTAACATGAATAATGGCAAAAGTCCACCAATGACTAAAGAGAATACAAAACCAATTTCACTATCCCAATATCGCTGTTCAATAACATTAGGAAAGAGCATTGAAGCAAAAGTCACAATAATCATTCCTAAAGGTAAAGTTAAAGGTCGATAATCTTTCAAATTTAAAACTTGTGCAATCCCTAAACAAGTAGCATAAAAATAAAGAACCGTCTTACAATAAACTGTTATAATCCACATGGTTGCTATGGCTGCTTCTATTCGTTGCAGAAAGTCACCAATATTTATCATTTTGGCCATTGCATAATTAGGGTATAGTCTTCTTTCAATTTGATACGGGTCAAGAACCAAAATAGATAATATGGTCATAATTAACATGATAGAAATACCCATTAGATTTCCAATGAAAAATGATTTTTGAGCTTCTTTCGGTTGATTCACAGCGGAGGGGAAAATCATTAATAAAATAACAGCATTGAAAGCGAAAAGCGCTAATAATTGTATGGTTGGGTGCAGCAAAGGATTTATGCCATCCTCCAATACAGGTTGTATGTTTTCGAACTTAATTTGAGGAGAAATAAATAGCAATAATAAAAAAAGAATCATAAAGGCGATAAATAAAAGTTCTGCGGTCCGTGAAAATGTCTCTAGTCCGTGGCGGACAGCCATTACGACAATAATGGCTGTCAGGATATAAAGCACTTCTACAGGTGTATCTGGCAGGAGATGTGTATTGAGAAAATTTCCTGAATAATATAACATTTCAGCCGTATAAACGAAAGGTAAGGAAAGAAAGAAAAGGGAAATGGCTTTTCCCAACCATTTTCCGAAAAGTGTCTCAATGATTTGAACAAAATTCATAGTAGGAAATAATAAAGCAATCGTATTAAGCAACCAAATTACCAATAGTCCTAATCCCGCACTAAATATGACCGCAATCCAAGCATCTCGCTTTGCTTCGGCAACAGGGGCAATTGTTCCAATCGTAAACAAGGTTACCAACACTCTAAATTGACGTACAGATATCTTCTCATTGTTAAGCACCTTTCCACACCTCCCTTAGAATTATCGCCAAAATTGTATTGCCCTATCATTTCTTTTTTCCCTTATCTAAAGGGTTTTAATCGGTATGTAAATACTTACCAATATACTAAATTGACGAAAGTTGATTTTAACATTTTTTACGATTGTATCCCCGTAGATCCTTGTTCTAAAAACTGTTCAAACAAATGAGGAAATGTCATCACAAGTCAATTGAGCTTGATGGGGATGTGCAAGCAGAGGTAAGAAGTAGTACTCCGAAATCGCCAGCCATTAGTGAAAAATGCTTCCCAAAGTGGTTGTTTTACCTTCCTTGACGAGTCATGATAAAATGAGATGAGATCGTATATGAAAATGTTTTCAAGTTATCTGGATTTTGGTATGGGAGGATATTAAAGTGACGGAAGAATTTGTGTCAGCGATTAAGATTCCACCGCTTGATGAAGCGATGGGGGCAACGGTAGAGAAATATTTAGATACTTTAACAAAGCCGCCTGGTAGTTTAGGGAGATTAGAAGAATTAGTGATTGAACTTGGGAAAATGACGGGAGAAGCTTTTCCGCAAGTAACAAAACCAGGTGTCATCGTGTTTGCAGGGGATCATGGGATTACAGCGGAAGGCGTGTCTGCATTTCCGAAAGAAGTAACGGAGCAAATGGTGCGTAATTTTCTAAATGGTGGAGCTGCGATTAATGTGTTTAGCCGGGCGATTGGTGCCGAGTTTGCGATTGTGGATATTGGCATTGATTCTGAGATTGAAGCAGAAGGATTAACATCTAAAAAAGTACGCCGTGGTACAGGAAATTTTTATAAAGAAGAAGCGATGACGCGTGAAGAAGCGATTCAAGCGCTGAAAATTGGCTATGAAGAAGGCGAAAAAATGCTTGCCAAAGGAGTGAAGTGCTTCATTCTTGGTGAGATGGGAATCGGTAATACGACACCAAGCAGTGCGATTACCGCTGTTTTAAGTGGACAAAATATGGAAAAACTTGTTGGCTTTGGAACAGGACTTGTGAGTGAGAGTGTTTTACATAAGCAAAAAGTAATTGAACAAGCGATTAATAATAGACAACCAAATCCGAATGACCCAATTGATCTGTTATCAAAAATCGGTGGTTTAGAAATTGCGGGAATGGCAGGGGCGATGCTTGCGGCAGCTAGTCATCGTGTACCGATTCTCGTTGATGGATTTATCGCGACAGTCTCTGCTTTACTAGCTAATATGATTGCAGAAGGCGCTTCTAACTATATGTTTGTTGGTCATCAATCTGTTGAGCCGGGTCACAAAGCTGCAGCTGAATTATTAGGAAAGAAACCGCTTGTTGACTTAGGGATGAGATTAGGTGAAGGGACAGGAGCCGCTGTTGCTTTTCCAATTTTGCAGGCAGCGACACTTGCGCTTAAAGAAATGGCAACTTTCGCGGATGCAGGCGTGTCTTCGAAGTAATAATCAAACGTATCTAAATTGTTACAATCAGCAATAATTTAGATAAGTTTTTTATGTTGATTAGCTTAAAGATTAAGAAGGGAGGTGCCTCTATTTAGAGGTACCTCCTTTTTGATGGCGTGATACAAAGGGGTTGCCAGTAACCCAAAATCGCCAAGGATACTCTTTTGCTTCGCCTGTATTGTCAATTCCAATGCGAGGACCAACTGAAATCTCATTCGGAACCTTACCTTGGACGATAAATAGGGGAGGTTTTGAAAAAGAATGTGCGTAATCATCCATTGTAATACCTAATGCTTTCGTTAGTTTGCCTGGTCCGCTCGTTAAATTTTTTAGATTGTCTGTACCGCGTCGTTTTTGCATTAAGTCAATTCCTATATAAGGCTCAACGGCGCGAATTAAGATTGCCTCTGGCTTTTCAAGTGGACCGCTGACAACATTCACAAGTGTATGCGTGTGCATCTTGTATGTATAGACAAAGCCTGCTTCGCCAAACATCACTTCTGTTCGTTTTGTACGTCGATTGTTATAACTATGTGCGGCACGGTCTTCGGGGCCCATATATGCTTCTGTTTCAACGATATAACCAGAAGCTATTCCTTCTGCTGTTTCTTTCACGAGAACACAGCCAAGCAATGATTGAGCAAGCTTTAGTGTTGGTTGTTGGAAAAAATCAGTAGATAGAGTTTGAAAATAATCCATAATACGCTCCTGCAAGTTTTGATTGTTATGACATTATTTTAACAAAGAGTGAAACAGTTCTAAAATTTTGTATATAATATGAGGGAATTATTGAAAGAATGGGACGTGAATGTAGATGGACAAGACGATTGGATTTATCGGCTGCGGCAAAATGGGACAGGCTATAATGGAAGGGATGTTAAAAGCGGAAGTCGTACAGCCAGCCAACTTAAAAGTGAGTACATCAAGAGCTTCTACACTTACAAAAATTGAACGGAAATATAATATAAAAGGTAGTATAAATAATCAAGAAGTAGCGCAATTGGCGGATTATCTTTTCTTAGCGATTCAACCAGCTTTTCATAACGAAGTGTTGGCGGAAATAAAGGAATTTCTAAAAGAAGATGTCACGATTATTACAATGGCTACTGGGGTAACCATTGAACAGATAGAAAAAGGGATAGACAGGAAAGTAAAAGTTGTTAGGACAATGCCGAATACCCCTTCATTAGTTGGGGAAGGTATGACGGCAATGAGCGTGAACGAAGCAATTACTGAAACAGAATTAGCAGAAGTAGAACGGTTATTAAGTAGTTTTGGTAAAACAGAGTTAATTCAAGAGCCATTAATGGATGCTGTACCTGCGATTAGTGGATCTTCACCGGCTTATGTATATATGTTTATTGAAGCGTTAGCTGATGGAGGGGTTCGTGACGGGATTCCACGACAACAGGCTTATCGTATGGCAGCACAAGCAGTACTAGGTGCCGCTAAAATGGTATTAGAGACTGAGAAACATCCTGGTATCTTGAAAGATGATGTGTGTACACCAGCTGGCTCAACTATTCAAGCGGTCGCCGCGTTGGAAGAAAATCAATTTAGAGCTTCTATTTTAGAAGCGATGAAAGCTTGTACAAGTAAGACAAAAGGTTTAAAGAATGATTGATTTTTACATACTTAGCTTAAAGTAGGGATTCTCGCTTAATGAATCTATAGTCAATTTCGAAGATAAACGTCTAGAAAAGGGCTTATCTACATGTTTAATGTAAGTAATCGAACTAAACAAAAGGAAAACCCACTTCATTTTGCAGTGGGTTTTCCGCATTTCAAATTGTTTTTATTTCTTTCATGAAGCACTAATATTTTTCGGATTTACTGCATCTTGAACAGGTACGTACGTATAACCAAGATCGTGTGCGACTGCAGCGAAAGTAATTTCGCCATTCGCTACGTTTACTCCTTGTGAAAGTGCTTCATTTTCAAGAATCGCTTTCACAACGCCTTTATTAGCAATTTGTAAGGCATAAGGGATGGTTACATTGGCTAATGCAGTCGTTGACGTTTGTGGAACTGCACCAGGCATATTGGCAACCGCATAATGTACAACACCATGTTTGACATACGTTGGATGATCGTGTGTCGTAATATGGTCAACCGTTTCAAAAATGCCTCCTTGGTCAATGGCTACATCAATGATTACTGAACCTGGAGACATGGATTTGACCATTTCTTCTGTGACAAGCTTTGGTGCTTTGGCTCCTGGAATCAAGACGGCACCAATGACTAAGTCAGCTTCTTTTACCGCTTCGCTAATATTATAAGGGTTGGAGATTAAAGTAGTCAGTTGATTTCCGAATATATCATCAATCTGACGAAGGCGCTCTGGGTTTAAATCAAGAATCGTCACGTCAGCACCTAAGCCAATCGCAATTTTAGCTGCATTTGTTCCAACCACTCCACCGCCAATAACGGTGACTTTTCCACGTTTGACACCGGGAACTCCTCCGAGAAGAATCCCTTTTCCGCCTTTTGGTTTTTCAAGAAATTGAGCGCCAATTTGTGCTGCCATTCGTCCTGCTACTTCACTCATTGGCGTTAATAGCGGCAGGGTGCGATTAACGGATACTGTTTCATAGGCAATGGCCATAACGCCGCTGTTCTTTAATGCTTGTGTTAATGCTGGATCAGCTGCTAGATGCAGATAAGTAAATAGAATTAAATCTTTACGGAAATATTGATATTCTTCTGCAATTGGTTCTTTTACCTTTAAAATCATGTCGGAGCTTGCCCAAACACTAGACGCATCCTCAACAAGTACAGCTCCTGCTTGTTGGTAAGCTTCATTTGTAAAACTACTACTCAGTCCAGCATCTTGTTCGATGAATACTTCATGACCGGCACTGACTAATGCGATGACACCGGCTGGAGTGATGGCTACACGATTTTCATTATTTTTGATTTCTTTTGGAATACCTATACGCATATTTTTCAGTCCCCCTATTGTTCTGAATATTCTTAATATAAATATTATAAGCTTGAAATGAGGAAGGCGTGTTTGTGAAAAAGAAAGAACGTAAGAAAGAGTCTTTGTGGAATTTCACAAAGACTCTTTTTTTATGGCCTGTTGATATTGTACAAGCTTTAGGTCTAAAAAGATCGACATCTTTTGGAGAGGGTCTTTCAGTCGAACATGCCCGATTTCCGTTATGCGCTTTAAACGATAAGTAAGTGTATTGACATGTATATGAAGTTGCTTGGATGCATCATTTGGATTTCCATCCATTTCTAAATATACAGTCAGGGTATGCAATAATACTGTTTGGTGTTTTTCATCATATTCTTGTAATTTGCGAATGCACGGATGAGGGAGATAATCGTTCTTGTTGCTTAGTTTTTCTAGTAATTGAAAAATACCCAATTCTTCGTAGTGAAGAACCGAAGCTAATTCTAGTGGGAAAATCTGTTTTAATTTTAATGTGTATAGTGCCTCCTCATAACTAAGCCGGACATTTTCAATCTGTTGATAGCAATGACCTGATGCCCCGAGAATAGGTTCTACACCGAAGCGCTTCCTCATTTCTAAAATAAAAAACGGGATAAATTCGTAACTAGATGAAGAGAGGGAAGCATCATTGGTTCGTTCTGTGCCAGTTAAAATAATGAGTTTGTTTTGGTCAACCGTAAATAAAAAAGTTTTTATTTTTTGAGAAGTTGTTAGCATATAGGAAATATAACGCTCGCTTTCCCTAGTAATGTCCTGTGGAAATTCGAAGACGATAATGGCGAAATTTTGTGGTGTAGAAAGCGAAAGTTTCTTGAAGTTAGCGGTAATTTCTGCTGCATCTTGGTAATGTCCAGTGATTAAACGCCATAAAAATTCTTGTTGACTGGCTTCTGTTCTTTTTTTCTTTAATTGAAGTTGTTGAAGTTGGTTTTTTGCTTCTTTTGCGGCAAACTGTAGGAAGTTTAAATCTTCTTCGTTAAATGGTTTATTAGCTTCTAATGCCCAAATGAAACCGAGAATTTCGTTGTTTTTCCGAATAGAGACGGCTGCACGGTTGCCAAGACCAACCTCATGAATAGCCATAATCTTTATCGGTGTATCATCTTTTAAAAGAGCGGGAATAATGCCATCTTTCCATAAACTATTAATGACCTTTTCTGGGACGCGGCGACCGATAATCGTGGAGATTCGTGCTTGGTCAGTTGTATCTTCATGGGTGCTGTAGGCGAGTAAACGATGATTGCCATCTTCTATTGTAATTGGGCAGCCTAAAACAGAACTGATTCGGTCAGCGAATTCCATTAAGTCTCCATATAGATCTTTGAAAATATGTCTGTTGTTCATATATTCTGTCATACGTTTTGCCCCTCGCGTTCTATACTATCGAGTTAAATTTTAGTTGATTTTACCATACTTACGCATACAAAAAAATCCTTTCTAAAAAGAATTAGAAAGGATTTTTTACTTAAAATAAGAAATTAATGATGAGATATGTCAACCCTGCTATAGTAGCAGAAATCGGCAATGTAATAAACCATGTGATAATCATTCTTTGTGCAGTGCCCCATTTAACCCCTTTTACACGGTGAGCGGAACCTACCCCAAGAATAGAAGATGAAATAACATGGGTTGTACTTACTGGTACCCCAATTGCTGTTGCCCCGAAAATAACGCTTGCTCCGGTTAAATCAGCAGCAACCCCGTTAACAGGACGGATTTTCATAATTTTACCGCCGACCGTTTTAATGATTTTCCAACCACCAACAGATGTCCCAAGACCCATAGCTAGCGCACAGGATACTTGAACCCAAAGTTGAATATCTGTTGTTGTAGTGTATCCATTAGTAATAAGGGCCATTGTAATAATCCCCATCGCTTTTTGAGCGTCATTTGTACCATGTGTATACGATTGTAAAGCGGCTGTTGCAATTTGCATCATACGGAATTTTTTATTGGTTTTTGCTAAGTTGTTGTTTTTAAAGATGACTTTAAAGATGCTGTATACAAGAAAACCGACAGCGAAAGCAAGTAATGGTGAAATAATTAACGCTTGGACAATTTTAAGAAATCCTTCCCATTTAATTGCACCGAAGCCGGCTGCTGCAATAGCTGCACCTGCAATAGAACCAATTAGGGCATGTGAAGAACTACTTGGAATTCCGTAATACCAAGTAATTAAATTCCATGCAATTGCCGCAATTAAGGCAGCAAGAATAACATATGAACCATTAGGTAAAGTAAATGGATCCACAATATCCTTCGTAATCGTTTTTGCTACGCCAGTGAATGTCATTGCACCGACAAAGTTCATCACAGCTGCTAAAATAATTGCGTGACGCGGTTTTAACGCTTTTGTTGAAACGGAAGTAGCAATTGAGTTCGCTGTATCATGAAATCCGTTAATAAAGTCGAATGCCAAAGCAAAGAAGACAATAAGTATAGTTAAAATTAATAAAGTATCCATGTTTTAGGAAGACCCCTTACGCATTTTTCATGATGATTGTTTCTAATGTGTTGGCAACGGCTTGGCAATCATCAGCGATGTCTTCAAGACTTTCATAAATTTCTTTATATTGAATAATGCGAATCGGATCTTTTTCATTTGTAAATAAGCTTTTAATGGATTGGCGTTGAACCCCATCACAAACTGATTCTAAATCTTTAATTTTGATGGCGTTTTCACGAATCGCTGCTAGCTTTTTCGTGGAAAGCTTATCAACAGCTATTTCAATTTCAGCACCACATTGTTTAATCGCTTCAACAAACTTCAGCATGTATTCGTCTGCATTTACAATTGAATACATTTCGAATAGAGCAGCACAATGTTCAAGGCCATCTAGCACATCATCCATTCTCATTGTTAATTCAAGAATATCTTCTCGTTCAATTGGTGTGATAAAGGCATTATTTAATTCTTTAATGACTGTATGAACCATAGAGTCTCCTTTATGTTCATACTCTTTCATCTTTTCAGAAAATACCTTTAAATCGCTAATATTTTGTAGTTTATAGTCTGCGAAATAGTCTGCTCCTTCTTTAATATTGTGTGCAATGTCTAGCAGCATTACTGCAAACTTATCTTTTTTCTTAAAAGCCATATTTAAAAGCCCCCTAAAATTAGTAAAACGTATAAGCAAAATGCTATGTATCAATAGTATTTGCTAAATCATTGTAGCGAATACATTATCGAACATGAAGAGATTTTAATGAATCTTTACAAAATCTTAATAAAACTTTACAAAAAATCAAAAGGGGATAAATATTCTCCACACAAAATTAATAAAAGTGGAGATGAGTCATCAATCCCAAGTTGGATAGTTGGGATATAAAGGGCCTTTATGATATAATTGGAAAATAAAAAAGGAGGGGTTCGAATGATCTCTAATATAAAAGAAACCATCACCTTACATAATGGAGTGGAAATTCCACAGCTCGGTTTTGGGGTATTTAAAGTAGAGAATGGAAGTCAGACAGTACAATCTGTGAAAAAAGCTTTAGAGGTAGGATATCGCTCCATTGATACAGCTGTGATTTATCAAAATGAAGAAGGAGTAGGACAAGCGATTCGAGAGAGCGGCATTCCACGTAAAGATATTTTTGTAACGTCTAAAGTATGGAATACGGATCAAGGGTATGAATCGACATTAGCCGCTTTTGACGCTAGTTTAAAACGATTAGGGCTAGACTATTTAGATTTATACTTAATTCATTGGCCGGGTAAAGATAAATATGTAGACACATGGAGAGCGTTGGAGACGCTATATAAAGAAGGAAAAGTAAGAGCGATTGGTGTGAGTAACTTTCATATTCATCATTTAGAGAACTTGTTGAAGTCTAGTGAAATGAAACCGGTTATTAATCAAATTGAGCTTCATCCGCGTTTAACCCAAGTGGAAATTCGTGAGTTTTGCCAAAAGCATGATATTCAGGTAGAAGCTTGGTCTCCTTTAGGACGCGGAGTTTTATTAGATAATCCAACGATTGGTGAGATTGCAAAGAAACATGGTAAAACTTCAGCTCAAGTTATTATTAGATGGCATCTTCAGCATGGGATTGTCGTGATTCCAAAATCTGTGACACCTGCAAGAATCGAAGAAAATGCTCAAGTATTTGATTTTGAGTTAAGTGTTGAAGAAATGAAGGAAATTGATGGATTACATGCAAATGAACGGGTTGGAAGCAATCCAGATGAGCTGCTTTTTTAAAGCATGATATGAGTGGATAGTTCGGCTCCTTTCAGCATTGTTGAAGGGAGCCGAATTTATGTACAATCCATGCTTTTTAAAGGGAATATTTAGAGAAAAAACTATTTTTAAAATAATAATCGTAGAAATAGATTGATTATTGGTTAATGTATCTACTATTCTATTCGTTCAGTAAATAGTTTTAGTTATTTTTGATTAAATAAAGGATGCGGAAAGCATTGATGATATCTTATGATACATATTTATCCATATTCCGTTCAATTTACTCATTTACATATTGAAGGGTGTCTAATTTTGGCGAATATTCGCCTCTTATTCATTAACAACGTTCGTTTATAAGGAGATAAAAGGCAATTTAAGGGAAAAAAATTTCAGAAAATTTTGTTAATTTTTGAAAAAAATATTGAATTAATATAATGATATACTTTATACTTGATTTTATAAATAAAACATGAATAGGCTAAGGGAGGGATTTCTTTGGAAGAATTAGTAACGAAAATTAGTGAGTTTTTATGGAGCCCACCACTGATTATCTTTTGTGTGCTAGTGGGATTATATTTCAGTGTACGTTCTGGTTTTCTACAAATTCGTCATGTAAAAGATATGGTGCGATTGTTGATTGTTGGGAAAAGTTCTGATGCCGGTGTTTCATCTTTCCAAGCATTAGCGTTGGCGCTCTCTGGTCGTATTGGGGTAGGGAATATCTCAGGTACAGCAACAGCGATTGCGTTCGGTGGACCAGGGGCTGTTTTTTGGATGTGGATGATTACATTCTTAGGTGCAGCGACAGCATTCGTTGAGTCGACGCTAGCTCAAATCTATAAAGAGAAGCAAGATGGAGAGTATCGTGGTGGTCCCGCGTATTATATTGAAAAAGGGTTAGGGTTGAAATGGTTTGCGGTCATTATGGCCATTGCTATTACAATTGCGATGGCGGTGCTAATGCCTGGAGTACAATCCAATTCAATTGCTGTAGCTATTGACAATGCCTTTCATATCAATAAACTTTGGGTCGGTATTGTTATTATTGTCATATTAGCTCTTATTATTTTTGGTGGAGTAAAAAGGATTGTTAATGTTGCACAATATGTTGTTCCGTTTATGGCTGGTGCTTACGTTCTTGTAGCTATTATTGTTGTTATTATGAATTTCTCTCAAATTCCAACTGTGTTCGGTCTTATTTTTAGCAGTGCCTTTGGAGCAGATTCGTTGTTTGGTGGTATTCTTGGTTCTGCGATTGCTTGGGGAGTAAAACGTGGTATTTATGCTAATGAAGCTGGACAAGGTACAGGTGCTCACCCGGCGGCGGCAGCTGAAGTATCTCATCCAGCTAAACAAGGTTTAGTACAAGCTTTCTCGATTTATCTTGATGTATTCTTAATCTGTACAGCGACTGCCTTTATGATTTTATTTACAGGCATGTACAATACGATTGATGAAAAGTCTGGAGAATATATTGTTCAAAATATTGAAGGTGTAGAAGAAGGACCTGGTTATACACAGCAAGCTATTGAAACAATCTTCCCTGGCTTTGGATCTGGATTTGTAGCCGTTGCTCTACTATTCTTTGCCTTTACAACAATTATGGCTTATTACTATATTGCTGAAACCAATGTAGCTTATTTATTAAAAGGTAGAAGTAGTAAGATAGCTTCAGTAGTATTAAAAATTGTTTTCTTAGCAGCTGTTTTCTATGGAGCTGTAAAAGAAGCTGCCCTAGCATGGACATTAGGGGATATAGGACTTGGAATTATGGTATGGTTGAACTTAATTGCCTGTGTTCTATTGGCTAAACCAGCGTTTATCGCATTAAGAGACTATGAGAAACAGAAGAAGCAAGGACTGGATCCTACTTTTAACTCGACGGAACTCGGTATTAAGAACGCTGATTTCTGGGCGAATGGTTATAAACAACCAGAAAAGAAAAAGGATCACGTATCATAATGGAAGAAGAGCATCCGCTTCATTGGCGGATGCTCTTCTTTTTATCTTTATATATGTGGAAAGATAGCTGGTTTGTCTAAAAAAGGAGCTATGCATACAATTTTTTCTTCGGTAATAGGGTGGATGAATTCAATTTTTCTTGCATGTAAAGCCTGTCGGGGGAATGTTCGTTTTCCGCCGTATAATGTATCACCTGCTAAAGGGTGGTGAATATAACTGAAATGGACTCGAATTTGATGTGTTCTTCCGCTTTCTAATGTACAGCTAACGAGCGTTCTATTTTGATCTGGGTAACGCTGTAACACTTGATAGTTTGTTCGGGCGGTTTGACCTGTAGGTGAAACTCTGCGTCTTGTAGCGTGATGGCGATCACGGCCGATTTTCTCTTGAACGGTTCCTTGGTTTAGCTTCATAATTCCTTCTACTAAAGCATAATATGTTCGTTTGATTTTCCGTTCTTCCAGCATTTTATCCAACATGGATCCGGCAAGACGATTTTTGGCAAAAAGAACTGCTCCTGTTGTGTCTTTATCTAGACGATGGATATGCTTGATCATACAGTTTTGGCCCGTTTGTTGCAGATAATAAGCAACACCGTTAATCAATGTTTTATGATCATGTTCTTGAGAAGGATGAGTATCCATTTGCGCGGGTTTATTAGCAATTAAAATATGATCATCTTCATATAAAATAGAAATATGTAAATTTGTAGGGGGAACATTTTCTGTTGCATTATTTGTAAAAAGAGGGATGCTCAATTCGTCTCCTTTTACAAGCTTCGTTGACCAAGGCATTTGTTCGTTATTTATCGTTACTTCTTTACTCATTCTCCACTCATGTATGAGTTTTTTGGGAGCTTGCCAGTATTGTTTAAAAAGATCCTCGATTGTAAGTTTACTCCATTTTTCCGGGACCTCTATAAGTAAGTGGTTGGCTTTTTTACTAGTATGAATCAATTTTCTTCCTACTTTCAAAATATAATATGGATAGCTTGGTGAATGCAGGTACACCGATAACAATATAAGGATTTTTATCCTATCGTTAGACCTATTGTTCTTTTGTTTGTGGGGATAATTCCCACAGTTTTTTTACAGTTATTATGTTATTCTAGAGAAAGCATTGTTACACAGATTATCTATACATATGGCTATAGGTCTAATGTGTTAAAGAAGGTGGTGTTTTTATGAAGATTGTACTTTCTTCAACGGTAGAACAGGAACAAGAAATTGCTAACCTTGTCTCGTATCTCTATGATTCTGTGTTTCCTAAATTTTTTACAGAAGAAGAGATTCGACACTTTCAAGAGATTGGTGTACTACAAGTGAATAAGAGTGATTTTCCGTATAGCGGTACGTTAAGAGCGGCTTTTCAAGTTATCGCATGTTTACAAGTAATGATTGTTATTCTTGAGAAAAAAGAACAGGATGTTTCTTCAGTTGATTCTGAGTTAGTTAAACAATTTGAGCAAAATATTACACTTTTGAATGAATACGGGATTTTCTTTCCTTTTTATTATAAACATTTTAATCGTATTCAAAAGGAAAGTCCTGAAAATACAAATATGATGTACACTCAGCCGGATAACGAATTTTTAATTTAAATGTTAAAGAAAGAGCTAGTTTATATGAATGGGAAAGGTTTGTCCTTCTTTCATATAAGCTGGCTCTTTCTGTATTAGATTGGGGCTCATTTGTGTGAGAACGTGTTATTAACCATAATCGTTAACAAACCCTGGATTTTAATTGATTTCATTCTTTTCAAACCACTTTCGAAAGGTGGCTTCCTCGTTAGAGCCTACTATACGTTCCACTTCAACTCCGTTTTTAAAATACACGATTGTTGGCAGTATATCTATATGATAGTCGTCTTGACTTTCTTTAAATTCTAATAGATTAAATTGAACTAAATCAATTCCCATTTTCTCAGCTAGTGGAGCGACAATCGGTGTTATGTGTTGAGAATGAGAATCTTTAGAGCTATAGAAATAGACGGTCTTATTTTTTTTGTTGTGAAGATCCGCTGCTAATTCGTCTGGTAAAATTAAATTTTGATAATTAGGATCTGTTAATTGCTTAATAGTCGCAGGATGAAGTTCTTTTTTACCATACGGGTTGCTAGTGGATTGTTCTTCTTGTTTTGTATTTGTAATTAAGATAACGGCAGTAAAGGCAATCAGAGCCGTTGAAAGAATCAGCATTTTTTTCATGAAGCTTAGGCCTCCTTAGATTTGTTCCAAATGATATAACGATAGAGGATGAAAAATGCCGTTAGAACTAAAAATGGAAGTTACTATATAGCTCAGTATAAGACCCTCTTTTATGTTTTTGTTTTATTCTTTTCTGTTGAAATTATAGTATGTTTAAAGCGCTTGTGTAAAATATATGTTCTTTTATGAACTAAGATTTGTCTCTATAAATGAAAGTGAAGTCTAAAAATGAAAAAATTATAATAATATAATAAAGCCTTTAAAGGTTATTCACTTCATTTGCTGGAAATATTATGATAATTTTAGTTATAAGAGAATTAATACTAAAGGCATGGAGAGGGGCTTGTTGGTATATGACATGGAAATCAACATTTGAAAAGTGGGTAAGTGATTCAAATCTGGATGAAGAATTACGAAATGCATTAGAAGCAATCAAACACGATGAAGCAAAATTAGAGGAAGCCTTTTATAAAAACTTAGAGTTTGGTACAGGCGGTATGCGAGGAGAAATTGGTGTTGGAACAAACCGAATGAATGTGTATACCGTTCGCAAAGCAACAAAAGGTTTAGCCGACTATATTCAATCGTTTGGAGAGGAAGCAAAGAAGCGCGGTGTTGTGATTGCATATGATTCACGTCATAAATCGCCGGAGTTTGCGTTTGAAGCAGCTAAAACGTTAGCAACAGAAGGGATTAAAGCGTATGTATTCGATGAATTGCGCCCAACGCCGCAACTTTCATTTGCTGTTCGCGAGCTGCAGGCTTTTGCGGGTATTGTCATTACTGCAAGTCATAATCCTCCTGAATATAATGGATATAAAGTGTATGGACCAGACGGGGCGCAGCTGCCGCCAACAGCCGCTGATCTTGTTATTCAATATGTAGAAGCCATTGAAAATGAGCTTTCTATTCAAGTGAGAGAGGTTAACGAACTTAAACAACAAGGGCTTATTGAAATAATCGGAGAAGGGCTTGACCGAGCGTATAATCAGCAGCTATTAACAGTGCCAGAAAATCCGCAGCTTGCCGAGGAAGTAGATGTGAAGCTTGTATTCACTCCGCTTCACGGTACAGCCAATAAATCGGTTCGTCGTGCATTACATGATTTAGGCTATCAAAATGTTCATATTGTTAAAGAACAAGAACTGCCTGATGCGAATTTCTCAACGGTGAAATCTCCGAATCCTGAAGAGCATGCTGCGTTTGAAAAAGCAATTGAAGTAGGGAATGAAGTGGATGCGGACTTATTAATTGCAACGGACCCGGATGCTGACCGTCTTGGAATTGCGGTAAAAAATGAAAACGGGGAATATGTAGTTTTAACGGGGAACCAAACAGGAGCGTTATTTTTAGATTACTTACTCACACAAAAGCAAGCAAAAGGGGCAATTCCTAAAAATGGAGTTGTATTGAAAACAATTGTTACATCAGAAATTGGTCGAGCGATTGCAGATACACATGGTTTGACTACGGTTGACGTGTTAACAGGGTTTAAATTTATTGCTGAGAAGATTCATGAATATGAAGAAAGCGGTTCTAATACCTTCTTATTTGGCTATGAAGAAAGTTATGGCTATTTAATTAAAGACTTTGCGCGTGATAAAGATGCCATTCAAGCGGCTGTATTGGCTGTTGAAGTGTGTGCCTATTACAAAAAGCAAGGAATGACACTTTATGAAGGGTTAATGCATATTTTCGGAAAATATGGATTCTATTTAGAAGGGTTACGCTCGCTTACATTGAAAGGCATTGAAGGAGGAAGACAAATTCAAGGAATTCTCGAACACTTCCGCCAAAATTCTCCGACTGAGATTGCTGGACAAAAGGTGTCTATTCAAGAGGATTATAAGAGTAGAAAAAGAGTATCAATGGAAACAAAAATGGAGGAAACGATTGAACTTCCGAATTCCAATGTACTAAAGTATATTTTGGAAGACGGTACATGGGTTTGCCTGCGTCCATCCGGCACGGAACCAAAAATTAAATTTTACTTCGGCATTCAAGGAAAATCGATGGAAGAAGCTAAAGAAAAGCTTTCGAAGGTTACCGATATTTTCATGAAAAATATTGAAGAACTTATTTAAATAGCAGGCTCTGTTAATAGGGCTTACTGTTCAAGTGCGGACGAAGGGTGATACACTCTTCGTCTTTTTATGAACATGTTTTACTGGCAGCTGGATATTCTTATTTATTTTTTGTAAGCCTATTATTTTGAAATATTAACTTATTTGTTTATACTTTATAAGTGAGAACATTGTAATGAATGAGGAACTATGTTTCTTCATCTCATTAAAACTTATATGGTTGCATGAAAGTTGTTCACGCAATGGCCAAGTTGGAGGAGTTTGGATATGAAATTAGTTATCATTAATGGATCACCACGTAAAGAAGGACGTACAGGTATTGCATCTCGCTTTATTTCAAGAACATACGGAGCGGAACTTATTGATTTAAGCACATCTTCATTACCATTATATAAAGGTGAAGCGGAACAATATCAATTAGAAGAGGTTGTACAATTACAACAAGCAATCAAAGAAGCAGATCGCGTGATTTTAGCCACTCCTGAATATCATAATTCTATGAGCGGTGCTTTGAAAAATGCATTAGACTTCTTAAGTGCTGAGCAGTTTACAAATAAACCGGTTGCTTTACTAGCAGTAGCGGGTGGCGGAAAAGGCGGAATTAACGCATTAAATTCCATGAGAACCGTTGGACGCGGTGTGTATGCGAATGTTATTCCGAAACAATTAGCGTTAGATCCAGATCAGTTCGACTATGAACATGATGGACTAAATGAGGCAGCTGCAAAATCTGTTGCTGAATTAATTGACGAGCTTAACCTGTATGCAAAAGCGTTTCAAGCCGTGACAAAATAATAGGTTTTATTTACTATAATCAGTTCATAAAAAGAAGGGGCAGACACATACTTGTGTTTGCTCCTTCTTTTTTTCGCTATAAGGGTTACCAGCCATAGTAAAATCCCTATTGTATAAAATGTCCTGTTCTGTAAACACTATTGATGAATTTTAGATAGGAAGTTCATGCAAATAGTGGGACATTGTTTTTTCTGATGCATGATCCAGGTAGCGCAATAAGGCGTACAATTTTGCTTCAATAATTTGATAATCGTGTTCGAAATGATAAGCGTGTAAGAAATGTTCAATCTTCTTTGACAAGAACTGATCCTCGGTCCGGACCATTAAAATGAGTAGTTGATCCCAGTCTGAGCGATGGATATAAAATAAAGCTGTATCGTAAATAGAAGTTGTCATTAAAAGTTCCTCCTTAATAAGGAGCTATTCGTATGTTGTTCATTTCGGATAAAAATTTTTCAGACAAAATGTGGTGATACGGTAGAGATAGGCTTGTTTGTATTTACCTGAATAAAAAAATATGGTGAGGATATGAGAAGAATCATCTTAGTATGTTTGGTCAGCTTGTTTGCTTTCCCGTTTCATGCAATGGCAAAAGTCGTGAATGAAGACAAAAATTTATATAGCTTTGAAATGATGGAAGCGGATTTAAAGAGGCTGCAGCAAACGCTTCCTATTGAGGTGCATTCAATTGGGAAATCTGAAAAAGGAAGAGATATTTGGGCAGTAAAGCTTGGGAAAGGGCAGCAGTCTATTTTGCTGGTAGGTGCTCATCATGGTCGAGAATGGCTAACGACACATCTATTAGTGAAAATGCTTGAACAATATGGGACGGCTTATGAAAAAGGGAAACAACTTGGAGAGTATTCAACGAAATTATTAGATGAGATAAGCATTTGGTTCATACCGATGATAAATCCCGATGGTGTATCGATTCAACAAGGTAATTTATCCGGTTTTTCTCATTATGAAAAAATAGTAACGTGGCAGCGAAATAATTACAGTATGGATTGGACGAGATGGAAAGCTAATGCAAAGGGAATCGATTTAAATCGTCAATATCCAGCTGGATGGGATGAAGTGAAGACAGATGTCTCCCAACCATTTTATCAATTTTATAAAGGGAAAAAACCATTTGAAGCAGTCGAAGTTCAGGCTCTAGCCCAATTCACCTATCGTATAGAACCGCTCGTTGCAGTTAGTTATCATACATCAGGGCGTGAAATCTTTTGGCATTACCATAATAAACAGGAGCATATGGCAAGAGATTATGAATTGGCAAAAAAGACGGCGGAATTGACCGGATATAAGCTTTCAAAGCCTGAGAAGCATGCTGTTGGAAGCGGTTTTACCGATTGGTTTATAACCGAATTTGAACGGCCGGCCATGACCATTGAATTAAGTTATTTAGTGGAGGAAACGAATCCGCCGCTATCAGTTTTTCCGGAAGAGTGGAAACGCAATCGATTGG
Source organism: Peribacillus sp. Hz7 (assembly GCF_042136355.1). NCBI lineage: Bacteria > Bacillati > Bacillota > Bacilli > Caryophanales > Bacillaceae > Peribacillus > Peribacillus sp. Hz7. The sequence goes on along the minus strand of NZ_JBHHJV010000017.1, from coordinate 17,415 downwards.
TAGGAATGATGCTCGTTAAGGAAGCAGTCAGTGGAATAAAATAGTGAGTAATTCCGATACTATCCGTAAGTAAACTAAAGGGAGGAAGTACAGTGTTAAAAAAATGGTCGTTTATTGTGTTAATGTTTATGATGCTGACTCAAGCAGGTTTTATATCTGTTCAACAAGGTAACAATTATGAGAAATATGGAAGGATTGCTATAGCGGTCGTGCAAGCAGATTATCCGGGCGATGAGGTAACGGATTATCAATATGAAGGACGAAAAGTTCTGGAAAAAGGAACGGTAGAAGATCGTTTTCTATTTTTAGTGAAGGAGCAGGGAAAAGAATTTAATGTAAGGGTCAAAATTAAGCATAGTTTATCTAATAATAAGCTATTGAATTTATCGGTTCAAGAGGTGCGATAGATATCTTATGTAAGGATTCTCGTCATTTTCCTACTATTTGGTCATACATTATGGTAAGGCGAAAAGACGAGGGGGATCTGCATGAATCGGACGGAGCAAAGAGCTCTAGAATATGCGATTAGTGAAATAACGGAGATTGCAAAAGGGTTTGGACTTGATTTTTACCCGATGCGTTATGAAATTTGTCCATCGGAAATTATTTATACGTTTGGGGCATATGGGATGCCTACTCGATTTTCTCATTGGAGCTTCGGAAAACAATTTCATAAAATGAAGCTTCAGTATGATTTCGGGTTAAGTAAAATTTATGAACTCGTGATTAATTCAAACCCATGCTATGCCTTTTTATTAGACTCGAATTCACTCATTCAAAACAAATTAATTGTGGCGCACGTACTTGCTCATTGTGATTTTTTCAAAAATAATATTCGTTTTCAAAATACAAAGCGCGATATGGTAGAAAGTATGGCAGCGACTGCCGACCGTATTCGTGAATACGAAATTCTTCATGGCAAAAAAGAGGTTGAAACGTTTCTTGATGCGGTACTGGCTATTGAAGAGCATATTGATCCATCGCTCATGAGACCTAAACTTTCTTGGTCAATCGATGATGAGGAGGAAGAGGAAGAAATTAAGCCGTCTCCAACTCCGTATGATGAGCTATGGTCATTAGATGGAGCTAATAAGCCGAAAAAGTTACCTGTGAAAAGACGTAAGAAAATCCCGCCAAAACCAGAGAAAGATATCATGCTATTTATTGAACACTACAGTCGTGAATTAACGGATTGGCAGCGCGATATTATGACGATGATTCGTGAAGAAATGCTTTATTTCTGGCCGCAATTAGAAACGAAAATTATGAATGAAGGCTGGGCTTCGTTTCGCAAAGGTGCTTAATAAAAATAAGGGAAATCACTTGAATGAGTGATTTTTTTTATTTGCTTAAATGATCTTGATAAAATGGAAGTTAAGCATCATTACAACTGAACTCTATGCTATTCAACAGCAATTTCTTATATTGCTAATACGAACGGGCAGGTTAGTGGAAGAAGGAACTGTTATGTTTTGGGCGATTTTGGTATCCTTAAATTAATGTTTCTGGATGAAATGAGTGATAAAGTGCATGAATTTAAAATTGATGGTAAACAGGGATTTATACAAATTGAATTAAACGAAGTGTATGGTTTTCCTAATGAAACAAGTTATTTGGGCGGTTATGATGTTAAAGGAAAAATCGACATAAAGAGTGGAAACTATTATGTTAATGGCGAACTATGGTTTTCTACTGGTCAGGTATTTGAGTTCTACACGCAACTACAAAAATGTTATCGTGAATTAAAAGGAAAGGCGATGTTTTCTAACTCAGAGACAACTCTTAAACTTGCACTTGATTTTAATAAGTTAGGTCAAATTATCATACAAGGATATTTTCAGGAATTAGCCTCTGAAGAAAACATTCTACAATTTGAATTTGAAAGTGACCAAAGTTATTTGGAATCTACATTACAGGAGTTAAAAAAGATTGTTGACCATTATGGTGGTTTAAAAGGTGTATAGAAACAATAGTTTTCTCCAGCTAAAGGGTAGCTTTACTTCAATACGGAGTGAAGCCTTTTTCTTATTCAAGTAACGGGGCAGGTTAGTTCAATAGCAGGTTTTTTTTAGATTATGTTGAATGTTAATACTTTAGCCGCCATTTTGTTAGGCGGTTTTCTGTTGCCAATAAAAAATTTAATAAAATAAATATATTTCTTGTAACGAAATTGACTTGAATCGGATATATAGACGAAAGGAGGAAAAGGCTTGGGAGAATTAGATGAAATTTATAGCAATTATGCTGAAGAAGTATTCAAATTTCTAATGTGTCTTTGTCACAACGCAGATTTATCAGAAGAACTAACACAAGAAACTTTCTATCAAGCTGTAAAATCTATTGATAGATATAATGGTGAATGTAAAATGTCAGTTTGGCTTTGTCAAATAGCGAAGCACTCCTATTATAAGCATCTTGAACGTAATAAGAAACAACAAAGACATATGTTTCGAGATGAGACATTACATACTTCTCCTGAAGCTGAATTTATTCATTCGGAAGACAAAATTGCCCTATACCGAATAATACACTTACTTGAAGAACCATACAAAGAAGTGGTACTTTTGAGAATTTTGGGTGGTCTTAGCTTCAAAGAAATTGGTGAAATTCAACTAAAAAATGAAAACTGGGCGAGGGTTACTTTTTACAGGGCTAAGATGAAATTAAGGGAAAGGGGTAAGGATAAAAATGGGCAATAAGTGCAATATAGTGAGAGATTTACTGCCATCTTATATCGATAACTTGTGTAGCAAAGATAGTATAGTTTTTATTGAGGAACATATAAATTCGTGTACCGAATGTAGAGAAGTATTAGAAAGTATGAAAAATGATGTTGACCTTAATGATGAAATAGATGAAGTGTATAAAGTGGAAGTAAAGAGACCATTCCAAAAAGTATCAAGGTTCTTCAATGGTCAAAAGAAACTTGCGGATTATTTACTTCTAGCTACACTGCTCTCCTTGGTAATGGGAGTAATTTTTCTATTCCACTCTGTAATAAAGTATAGTGAACAAAAAGACGAAGCAACAAAGCTAGAAATAGTAGACCGAGAAAAAGGAGACATTATGGATGATGTATTCCATATTCTTGGTTCTTCAACAGAAGTGAATGAAAATGAACAAAAACAACTCCTTACCATTTATAAAAAATATAGTGATAAACTTAAATTGTTAGCTGTTTTTCCAGCAGAAGATGTAAAGGATTGGTTAAGGGAAAATGGTTCTGTAAAACAGAAACCAACAACTATCTATCCTATTGAGTACAATAAAGCTGCCATAGTCATTGGGAGCGAAGGGATACTCAGGGAAAATAACAATATTACTCCTAGTGGGTATGATTTAGGAACTGTGGTAATGGCGAATAATCGGTGGGTTATTCAATATGAATATAAAAGTTCGTATGAACAGACTATTGAGAGACATCACCAATTAACCTATTACGGACCAAGCACTTGGAGTATTTTCCAAACCCCAATATTACTATTTACTTTGTTTATTATCCTTTTGGCATTTTGGCTATTCTTTAAGAAACAAAATAATCGGCTTAAAGATATAATGGGATAAATAAATCAGGATTATAGACCTGGTATTGTGAACAAATGTACTTCAACTAACGGTGCGTTAATGAAAAAAGGACTGTAAAAAATACAGTCTTTTTTTGGTGGGGTTTACATAAATACAATTTTGTAAAGTGAGGCAAAATAAGAAAAAGTCTATAAACGAGGTTCTTTATGAAAAAAAACCTTTTAATATTAATTGCCTTCTTAACTCTTTTCTCTTATTCTCCAGTCCAAGCCGAAACCGTAACTAAAAAGGATATACAGTTGCGTGATGACTTGATTTTCATTTTGCTTTATCCCTCAATTCAACAGGAATTGGAGAAGCAATATGGCGAAATTAAACAAATTGAATGTGGTAGTATAATCCAAATTGAGAAGCCGCCACAAGGCGGTTACTCATTTAATGTCACCGTGCAGGCAACAACATTTGAAGGTGCTCACAATCCCCCATATGATTTAGTGACAATCACTTTTAGTAATGTAAAAACCATCGAGTGGCAGGCTATTGATTTCAAAAGAAGAAGGTTAAAGTCAAATGAAATAACTGAATGTAGCCGTCCTTTGTAAAAGGGTGGCTTTTTGCTGTTGTCCTTTGCGATTTATTCATTTTTGTAAAGTTCGTGAAAGAATGCACTTAAACTAACGAAGCAGAATAGTGGAACAAGGATTTTTATGAATAAAAAATGTGGAAGGGTGATTTTGTTGGCTTATAATTTCCTGAAAGTTGGAGTAGGTCTTCAAGTATTGTTCTTTATTTTATTTTTTGGGGCTATCTTACCAAAAATAAATAATGTATTAGGTGCAATTATTTGTTTATTTGTCGGTTTATTAAGTTTATTCATTGGCATACGATCGTTTAAGCAACAAAAGTCAATCCTGCCCATTGTAGTTATCATTATTTCAGTTCTTATTTTGATTTTTACAATTTTTGCTTACTTTTTAGGGGAAGCAGGATATCCACCATTGATATTGCAATAAAATTTTATTAATTAGTGAATTCCTTATACAAAGAATTCAGTTGTTCTTATTCAAGTAGAGAAGTGGGTTAATGGAACAAGAAAAAAGGTTATTATTACTAATTATTTGTGATAATATGAACGTAATCTTTTAGAAGAGGTGAGTTTAGTTGAGTAGAGTTGAGCAGAGTACAAAGTTAGATTTAGAACGAATTGTTTTTATTGGTAGAACCTTTAGAGAGTATTTGGATATGTTCTCGCTTTCAGTGAAAGAACTACAAGGAAAGAAAATACTTGATTGTCCAGCAGGAGCTTGTTCATTTACTGCTATTGGTAACAAATCAGGTTTAGATGTAACAGCTTGCGATATTGCCTATTATCATTCGAGCGAGGATTTAAAAAATAAAGGTCTTCGGGATATTGAACACGCGATGGAGCATATGCAAAAAGCCCAAAACAATTATAAATGGGATTATTTTAATGATATAGAAGGTCTCAGAAAGCATCGTTTAAGCGCCTTACAAGATTGTGCTAACGACATGAGGGAATTCAGTGAAAGATACATTCCCGTCACTTTACCTTTTTTACCGTTTAAAAATGCAGAATTTGATATTCTTCTCTCTGCACATTTTCTATTTATGTATGCGGATAGATTAGATTATCAATTTCACATCGAAACGTTAAATGAGTTATTGAGGGTTACGAAAGAAGAAGTCCGTATTTTTCCTTTAGTTGATTTAGAGGGAAAAAGATATGAGCATTTAGATAAATTAATAAATTATCTGGCTGATAGTGGCTGTACAGTTGAAGAAGTGAAAGTACCGTATGAATTTCAAATAAATGCTAACTCAATGTTGAAAATAAAAAAAGGTTAGTAAAAAGGGACTTTGTATCGCAAAGGTGCTTAATAAAAATAAGGAAAATCACTTGAATGAGTGATTTTTTTTATTTGCTTAAATGATTTTATGTTTTCGTGTAGAATTAGTAGCATACATAATTGAAAATGAATAAAGCCAAAGTGCTTAAATGAAGAGAGGTGCCATAATTGGATAGAGAAGAACTATTAGATTTAATTAAGGATATACAATCGTTTAAGAGCGAATTTGATCACGTTGAACTGAAAGCTGGTCATAAAGGTGCACCAAAAGTTCTGGACACACTATCTTCTTTCAGCAATAAAGTTGGAGGCGGCATTATTTTCTTTGGGATTGATGAAAATGAAGATTACGACACTGTTGGCGTATATGATATTGAGGACTTACAAAAACAGATAATGAATCAGACGAAACAGATGCAGCCCGAGGTTAGGGCAGAATTTATTCCGTTAGACATAGAGGGGAAATTTGTACTTGCCGTAGTTGTCCCAGAATGTCCTGCGGATTTAAAACCATGCTTTATAAATACAAAAGGGATGCGCAAAGGTTCGTATATTCGAGTGGCAGATTCCGATGAACTCATGAATGATTACGAAATCTATAACTTGGTTGTATCGCGAGGACAGGCAAAGGAAGATAAAGCCTTGGTTTTCGATGCTACACTTGAAGATCTAGATCATGAAGCGATTAAGAAGTTAATTGAAAAAGTAAAGATTGCAAAGCCCAAACTTTATCGGCTGATAAAAGATATTCCATATGAACATAAACTCAAAAAGTTAAATTTAGTTGAACAGGATGGAGAACGTTTCATTCCTACTTTAGCTGGACTTCTTGTTTTTGGCTTGTATCCGCAGCAATATTTCCCTTCACTTGTAGTAACCTTTTTAGTCCTTCCACACAAAGAGATGGGGATACTTGGACCGAAAGGCGAACGATTTTTAGATAATAAAAAAATTGAGGGGAATATTCCTGAAATAATTGATGAAGTAGAAACCCTTATTTTGCGTAATATGAAACAAAAGACAATTATTCAAGGTTTAAGCCGTTTAGACATTTGGGAATATCCAGAAGACGCAATACGGGAAGCGGTAAGAAATGCAGTCATTCATCGTGATTATAGTGAGTTAATGCAATCTAACTACATTCAAGTACGAATGTTCCCTGATAGAATTGAGATTGAAAGCCCAGGAACATTGTATGGCGATGTAACAATTAACAATCTAGTAACTAGTTCAAAAGCGAGAAATAGCGTCATCATTACATTATTGGAAGATCTTAAAGTTATTGAAAATCGTGGTTCAGGGATTGATACAATGATTCACACAATGAAAACGGCTCACCTTGAACCCCCACAGTTCAAGGAAACGCGAAATAGTTTTATTGTTACATTTAAAAACCATAATTTTATTGATGATGAAGCGATTCAATGGTTAAACTCAATTAGTGATATATCAATGAATGACCGCCAAGTAGCAGCTCTTGTTTATACCCGAAATAACGGTCGAATTACCAATAGGGAGTATCAAGAGTTGAATAGCATCGATAGTGTAACTGCGACGAAGGAATTAAAATATTTACTTCAAGACGGGCTTATTATACAAAATGGTACAAGAGGTGGTGCTTTTTATACATTAGCTATAAAAAGTCAACAGAATGCAGAGAACTCCGTACCTAACGAAGAGAACTCCGTATCTAACGAGGGGAACTCCGTACTTAACGAAGAGAACTCCGTACCTAACGAGGAGAACTCCGTACTTAATGAGCAAGAATTGTTGGAAATATCGGAAGTGGCACGGAAAAAACAAAGGTTGAATCCTTTGCAAATGAATGATTTGATATTAAGGCTTTGTGAAATAAAGCCTTTGACACTAAAAGAATTAAGTGAATTGTTAAATAGGAAACCTGATCCACTTCAAAAAAAGTATCTTTCAAAATTAGTTAAAGAAGAGAAACTAAAATTATTATATCCAGATCAAATTAATCATCCCAAACAAGCGTATATGAGAGTAAGGGGATAAGGTATTTATAACATGAAGGTTAAAATTTTCTTTAGTATTATTTACTTAACTTATTAAGATAAAAGGGGCGTTTCTACAATAAGTGGAGACGCTTTTTTATCAACAGTGCAGATTACTTTAACAAGGGATTGTGGGCTTTGTGGTAAAATAAGGGGAAAATGATTGTTTGCGGGACTTTTAGCGGGGGATTATAACTGTTATTTTTTATAATGTTGGGTTATTTATTCTAGAATTATTAAAATAAAAAGAAGAAAAAAATGCGAAGGGGGGATGTAGTTTTTGAAAAAAATAAGTGTAATAACGAATCAAGTTAAGTTTGCAATTTTGTTTATGATAATTGTTATCTTTTTTTTGAATTATTCAGCTAATAATAGTTATGCTTGTTCATGTGTTCAGCCCGATTCTGTAAAAGAAGAATTGGAGCGTAATTCAGCAGTTTTCTCAGGGAAAGTTGTTGAAATTGTAGACGAGAACAAAAATAAGTCAATGCAATCTTCTGCTGACTCCATTGCTATTCTGTTTGAAGTGGAAGAAACGTGGAAGGGTCTAGATCAAACACAGGTTATTGTTTATACAGAAAGAAGTTCAGCCAGTTGTGGCTATGAATTTACTTTACATAAAGAATATTTGGTATATGCACATGAGATTGATGGAGCACTTAGAGTGAGTTTATGTTCAAGAACCACTTCTTTATCGACAGCTAAAAAGGATCTTGATGAATTAGGGAAAGGTAAAAAACCAACTGAACAAGTATCAATTGATTCAGATGTTAGTATGGTTGAAGACCAGATATCCTCTAAAGACTCAGTAAATAATCAGATATATATTATTTTGCTAATTGTAATCTTATTATTGATTGTTGTATATATTACACGACGTAATAAGAAATGATAATGATTTTTCTTTTCCTAACGGGGTGGGAAGTTGAAGGCTAAGGCTGTTATTATGGTAGCCTTTTCTTATTGGACCAACGTTGAAGGATTTTTAAATAAGGAGCAGAATATTTACCCGCAGAAGACATATCAAATGAAAAAATTTTTAGGCTAAAAGGGGTAAATAAATGAAAAAAATTTTAGTTGTAACAACGGTTATGATAATAGGAGTTGTAAGTTATATACTTGCACAAGATGGATTTGATATTAAGGTGAAAAATCAAACAAATAAAGAAATATCAGGTTTATATTTAACCTATGATAATATTAAATCGGGTATTAAGATCCCTTTAATTGCATCAGGTAAAGATTATAAATTCAACGTAAATCCAATTGAGGATTCAGCTAAGGATTTCGATGAGGGCGCAATGAAACTTCAGTATAAGGATAACGAAGGGAATTTACACACAGAATATGTTATTGGATATTTTGAAAAAGGCTATTCTGGAGATGCTGTAATAACTATAAAATCTATTGATGTAAATGGAAAACTTGACATAGAAATCAAAGATAATACATCTTTATATTGAAATGTGTAGTTCTTCATTATTGAAAGAAAATCAGTATTAAAATCATTTGTTATGCTAACGGGATGCTTTACTTCAGCAAGGAATAAGGCTATGTTCTTATTCAAGTAACGGGCAGTATTCCTGTAATGAATAGTTTAGCCTTCAAAGTGAACGAAATAAAAAATAAAATCCTTAATACCTGATATATTAAGGAGAATTGTGCTATTAGTTTTCTTTTATTTTTTCTAAAGGAAATTCTTTTATGATATCTATACCATCTAAAACTATTAAGGTAGAGTCAAAAGCTAATTTTTCGATGTCTTTCAAGTCTGTTTTATGTTTAATTTTGTATTCAAGGTGAAAAGAACCTTCATCCCCAGGAGCAATAAATCCATCGCTTCCACCACCTATTGAAATCATCTTTATGTACTTGCTGCTGTTATCCATTTCCATTTTAGATGCTAACTTTTTATTGGGTCTTATTACTACTTCAAGCCCTAAAGGGTTATGTCCTGGATAATCAAAATGACTTTTAAATGGGGCAGTACCTGTATTTTTTAATTTAATATCATAACGAAGAATATTCTCCGCTTGTATAATTGTGGTTTCAATGTTTGATAGCGCTAACTGATTTGCCCCATCGAATCCAGTTAGAAGAAAGAATGAAATAATTAAAATGAACAATGGTAACTTTCTGATGATTATACATTCCTTTCTGTACAGTATGTCTCTCTTTCTTAGTTTTTTCGTTTCTGTTGAAATTATTCAATTAAAGGAGTGCGAGGCTTGGATACAGGCATCACTCTTCTTATTCAACAAATGTTTCAGAATAGTTTAGAAAAAAGGTAATAACACAATAATTTAATAATTGAAATAAAAAGGTTGATATACTCAAAGAAATGTTTCCTTAAAGTCTTTGAAAAGGAGGTTTTATGATGAATCTAAAATGGTCAATATGGATCTTGAAATTAATATGGATTGTAGGGTTAGTTGGATTAATACTTACGGGTTATCATTTTGAACAATATACACAACAAAACACTAACAAAACTTTTAATGTATTGCCTCTATATTGGTTTTACTCAATTGTCCCTTTTTTATTTGGCGCTTACATTTCCCTACTTTTCGTAAAAAAGTGGTCGTTTAAAATAAACAAACCATTATTGCTGTGCGTGACCGCCCCTTGTTTTATCATTTCATTTTATCTGCCTACGGTATCCACCTTTTTCGCCAATGCAACATTTTTGCCTAATGCTTTTTGGGTATTTGAATTGAATTCTTTTGGAATCGTATCAATGGTGGCTGGATTAACTCTAATCGTGGGTTTATTCAACAATGTAGGTTAATAAATCAATGAAGAAGACCACAAATAGGTCTTCTTCATTGATTTATTATTCAGCAGTGAATATAAATCTTTCTTTTAATGGTCTGCCTTCGCTTCCTTTTTGAGTCCAAACAATTTCTACTTCTAATTCAGTCGCTTTTTCAGCCAAAGCAAAATTGTGAAATTGATAAGGGATTCCATCATTTAATTGTCTTGCTAAAGAAATTGATCTTTCAAAGTGGTCTTTATTGCAATCCTTTTCATTAGGACAGCCAAATAGTGCATATTTCGTTGTAGAATTAGGTTCATTTCTAAACATATGAATTTCCGCAGATAAGACATCTTTACCAATGTTATCAACCTTTAAAGAATAAGTATGGAAGATTCCTTTCTTTGATTTTATTAGCCCTTTACCTTGTTTAGCCTCGTCTACTTGAACTGACCACTGCTTGGTTGTCCGTTTTGTCGGTAATTTATCAAATGTTAAAGCTGCTGTCTCTAAAGTTGTAGAGGATATGAATAAAAGAGATAGCAGACATATTGCAAATACTTTGTTCATTATCACATTTCCCTCCTAGTCTTAGTTGGACATATTTTTCCCGAATTAGCATGAATTATTCTGTTCTTGATGGATGGTTAAAGTAAGAGGACTTATTAAACTAAAGTAACAGCATAGTTTTGAACTATTGGGTTGTGATTGCTGAACAATGGTAATCGTCATTTCTTAGAAGATTCGGGCTGGTTATTCGTGGTCATCAAAATAATATTAAATTCTTGTAACTTTTCCTAATGCTCAAACGATTAATATATGAATACAGAATTGAGGGGGGATTTTTTGTTTGATCTAGAGAACGCAGAAGACAGGATTAGTGAAATTTACCGCCACTATTATTTGGATGTATATAGGTTCCTTATTTGTTTTTCGGGAAATCAAAATGATGCAGAGGATTTGACACAAGAAGTGTTTATTCGTGTCTTGAATAGCTTATCTAACCTTAACAGAGTAAACAATTTAAAAACCTGGATATTTTCCATTGCAAAACATATAGCTATCGACCATTATCGAAGGAAAAAATTTATCTCTGTCTTCAAGGAGGGATTCTTTAAACAGATAGTATCAACAGAGAAGGAACCAAGTGAATTAATTGAACAAAATGAAATAAAAAGAATTATTCACATGGCTATCTCAAAATTAAAACCAAATTTTAGGGCTGTGCTAATACTGAGAGGAATAAACGAATTTTCAATAAAAGAAACTTCGGAAATTCTTCAATGTAGTGAATCCAAAGTTAAAGTAGATTATCACAGAGCTTTAAAAGAACTTAAAAAGAAATTAAATATAGAGGTAGAGGAGATACTTGGAAATGCAAAATAATAAAGATTTGTTTGACCTAATTAAAAAAGCGTATCCTCTTAATCCAAGGGCAGATTTTGTTTCAAATACAGAAGCTAAACTTAGACAAGCCGCAAGAAAGTTAAATAGAACAAGAAACCTTAAACGGTTGTCAGTTGTTTCTAGTGGATTAATTTTATGTGTTATAGTAATTTTATCGATTTTGTCTTTTAGTGGCAAAGGGGGGATAAATAATACTCAGTCCTCTCCTAATGAAATCAACTCTTCATCCGCAGCCAACAAACAAAAACCACTCATTTTTATTTATCATTCACATAATCATGAATCATTTATTCCAGAAATTGAGGTCAAAGAATCAAAGGATGCTTCTCACGAATCAAAGAATATTACATTAGTGGGAGAAAGACTTAGTCAGAAATTAAAGGAAAAAAACATTAACAATGTCCGAGATCACAGAGATATTATGGGGATTTTAGAGAAGAAAGAACTGCCTTTTAATTACTCATATTCAGTTTCAAGAGAATCGTTAAAAGATACTTTGGGGAATAATAACAGCATTAGAATGGTATTTGATATACACAGGAATTCAGAAAAGAGAAATGCTACAACCATAAAAATAAAAGGAACGGATTATGCAAGGATTGAATTTGTTATATCCCGTTCAAGTAAAAATTACGATAAAAATATGAAATTTGCAAAACTCCTTCACAATAAAATAGAGGAAAAATACCCTGATCTATCAAGAGGGATAGTTATTAAATCAAAATCAAATTTAAATGAACAAAGTACCTACAATCAAGACCTCTTTGATAACTCAGCCCTTTTATACATTGGTGGAGTTGAAAATTCATTAGAAGAAGAGTATAGAACCGCAGATGCTTTTGCTGAGATTATTGAAGAAATACTTCATTTAGAAAAATAACTATTACAAAACCTCATAATGGAACCGCCATGTAAGAATGTAATTGTCTTATGTATTCTCTGGTGAAGCATAGTTAAAAGGATAGCTTACTTGGATAAAGAAGAGCATTTTTTCTCCAATAAAACGGGTAGCGTTTCTACAACAAGTGGAGAAGATTTTCTTATTGTGTTAAAGGGCAGGTTAGTTCGACAAGAAGGCATGGTTTATGTAGGTCATCTTCTAATATGATAAAATTTAATAGATTTCTATTATTATATGGGAGATGCTCACATGTTACATGTTTTTTTAGACTCCAATGTCTGCTTTACCGATCCCTTTATGGAGAAAAATATCAATAACCGTTTGCTTATTGAACTGGCTGAAAAACAGCTCATCACCTTGTACATGTCTGAAGTGGTGAAAAAGGAAGTTATTAATAACTTTGAAAAAGAGCTTACCAAGCAGTTTGAAGAAATCCAAAAATACGAAAGTAAAATCAAAAAACTGCTACGCGATTATGACCGCCCTCCAATCGAGTGGACCAATACAGTACAAGAATATGTACATAAGCTTGAAAATCATATAGAAGAACTTGAGGATTACGGGTATCTTGAAATTTTAGAATTTGATAATAATATGCTACCAGAACTTGTGGAACGCTCTCTTAAGAGAAAAAAGCCTTTCACCGAAAAAAAGCAGGAGTTTCGTGATGCGATTATTTGGTTTTCCTATGTCCAATATGTAAAACCAAGAGTTGGACGATTGGGACCTTGCTATTTTATTACAAATAATACTGATGATTTTACCTTAAACGGAGAAATTCATCCTGATTTACAAGATGACTCAACAAACTTTATTTTCTATAAAAATGCTCAGGAATTCATTCAAAATTGTCCTGAAGTCAAAGAGCTTCAAAAGGTACTGGCACTCGTTAACTGGGTAGAGGAAGAAGATTTCGAGAGGCATCCTAATGAAATCGTTGATTTGATTGCTTGGCAGAACACGATCGATAAGGTATTTGATGAGTGCTGGGATTATGTGTACAATAACTCTCATCGCATTCCTGTTGATTATGAAACTTATGACCGAGTCAAATTGGAAGCCACCGATATAACCTTAAAACATGGCAATAATGTAAAAGTAGAAGTTGTATTAGACCATGTAATCATTAACGGTTATTTTGTTGCCGAAACCGAATTTGAAGTGAGTCAGTATAACCCATGCTGGGAACCAGGCGATGATGACTTTTTCTATCTTGGAACGGACACGATTGATTTAAAAATTGATTTTACCCTTACCATTAATCAGGATAAAAAAATTCAGGATTTTGAGATCAATTATATTGAACAGGATTGAGGTAGCTTTTTTAACTACCTCTTTTTAAGATACAAGAAATTCCAAGGGTTTCTTGGTTTAAGTAAGTCATTTGGCTCTTTAAGTTAAGAATAGATTTATTTAACTAATTTTATCTTATTGAATTACCATGAAAATAAACTTCTGTAACTTCGAAAAAGACAATACCAAAGAAGGTCCTTCTCATTCGTTTAAAAAATGGAGATAACCACAATTCATCAATCTATGGATTGACTGGATTAAGAACCAGTATGGACAGTTCACTATATTTTCATTTTCTGTGGTGCAGCGATGATTTTTCCGCTACATGGATGGCTAACGGGGGCATTCCTTAAATAATAATCCAATACAGGGAGAACGTGTATGAAAGAAGTAATTATTTCTGAATTAGGCAAGTTAGTGGGATTAAAATTACAGGATGCAGGAAGAGCATCTAACCTATTTTGGTTGGGGTTTGGCGATATAATTCAAATTGTTAGAAGAGGAAAAACCCAAGAATCAGCAGAATACGCGCTACATATTCAATGTTCGTGGAGAATTACCTTGAATAACAAAATTGTTATAGCTTCACGGGATTTCTATTCTCCAAGTTCGGAATGGGATGGAGACATTGAGGACTTCGATTGGGATATTCATGGTAACAATAGATTTGATGAACGAATTAAAACTTTTATAAAGAACAAAGGGCAACTTAAGGTAAAGAAAATTGAAGCCGATGAGGTTAGTGGAATAAAGATCTTTTTATCAGATGGTTATAAATTAGAAGCATTTCCTGATAGTTCGGAAGACGATGAACAAAGTGAACACTGGAGGTTCTTTAATCGAAAAGATAATAGTCCTCATTTTGTTGCTACTGGAATGGGAATCGAAAAGGTTTGAACTTCAACATTGTGAAGAAATGTACAGAAAGTAACGGGAGGTTAGTAAAATGGGTATTAATTACATAATATACCTCTTTATGTTAAATTAAGAGTGATGATAATTCTTAACTTTTTAAAAGAGGAGGACCAAATGAAGCGAAACCCCCGTCCAACAGACCATTATGATAAACAGCTTCTCCCTATTGACGAACAAATTTGTGCTTTATTAAAGCAAAGAAAAGACCTTTCAAACAATAATCCAGGTATTCCATCTGATGATGTTATCTCTAACTGGGCTGCAAAATACGAACTCTATGAAGACTACTTATATAACTTATTTGGGACAATGAGATATGAGAGCATCTTTAAGGCTCGTATTGAACCGACTGGATTTAGAAAGCATCTACCTGTATTAAAATCTATTGAAATTGGTGATCGTTTCTTTTCGGTTACTGTTATTCAACAGTATGAGAATGCTAGTGTTATACAACTTCATATTGATTGGGATGGTACAACAGATTTGCCAATAGACTTGCATAATAGAAAGAATAATCATTTTTTTGAATTGGATTTAGGGGAACAATATGATTGTCGGCAGGACGGAGGAAGAGGCTCAACAGGGCATTATACATGTAATTTCATTGTTTCACCACCGTTACCCGACGATATTTCAGGGCTTGACTTAGTATTTAAAGAATATAGTGAAGCCTTAAAGGAAAAGCCAACAGGTCTTGAAATTGTTATGCATTTAGATTAACTTCACTAACGGGTGCGATTCTTGAATAAACAAGATTGCTTTTTCTTTATTCAAGTAACAATGCAGTTTAATGTATTTGGATTAGTCTTTTGTGGTGAAGTTAGTAAGATGAGGGAGCAGAATGAATACATTTAATTGGGTTGTTTTTCTATGGCAACTGTTTTTAGTCTTTTCAGTCATTACCTTCCTTTACGGTATATTAAAAAATTCTTGGATTTCACTGTTAATGAGTTTTATAACATTTCTGCCAATAGCCTATTACTTTAATGGGGTAAATAATGGTTGGAGATTGATTGCACTAATACCTATATTTTTATTGTTTTTGACCTTTGTTTTTAGGAAAAAGTCGAATATTAAAAAGTAGTTTGTTATTTAAGTAATGTGGGCTTTACTTCAAGAAGAGGTAAAGCTTTTTGCTATCCGATTTTAATAAATAGAATTTGCGATTTCTACTAATAATTCTGGTGTTACTACGTTCGAAACATTGGGATGCACACTTATAAGATACTTCCATTTATTTTGCTCAAAATAAAAATAATTCCGCCATTTCGTGGTGAAATAATGGGCTGCACTACCATCCTTCAATATAAAAGTTTGAGTTGTATAATTCCATTGTAATTCAGATTTTTTAGGGAAAATGGTTATTCTATAAGGAGAAGCATTTTGATTTAAATATTCAATCTCAAGACTGCTGTTTTTTGGATCTTTATTTTGATTAAACCTTCCTAAAACATGAGTAAATGGAAGGGGAGGTATCTGTACGGGTAATGCAATTTCATTTTTAAAATAAATATTACTCTTTTTTATGGCATCATAAACGGATTGATAACCTAAATCAAACATAGCTTTTTGTGTTTCATCATGATCAAAGTTTGCATATGTTGGTGGAGCGATGGATAAGCTCAGTGCACCAATGAGAAACATTTTAATAATTTTCATAATTACAATCATCCTTTAGTAAAAAACATAATAAAGCTCTTTTTAATATTTTTATAATCACCTAAACGTAATATTTCATTCATTTCAATACTTATTCAATTAAAGGAGTGCGATGTTTGAATACGGGCGTCGCTTTTTTATTCAATAAATGAGGCAGTCTAGTGGGATGAAGAGATAGGATCAAATACATAAGAAGCCCTTTTGAAGACATCTTAAAGATAGAGGTGATGACAAACAGATGAAATACGGGATTTCTGTATATTTCATGCTTATTTTTTTAACATTTACCACCAGTAGTGCTAATGTTGAGGCACATAGATTATCTAATAAATGCGAACAAAAAATACAGAGAAATTATGTGAAATATAATAATAAGATGTTTAAAGATGTATTAAACTCTTACAGAGATTTGAACAAAGAAAACGACAATGATAATATAATATATTTTACATCTCAGGGCTTGTTCGATATCAAAGTTTTACTGGGGAAAAGAGAAAAACAACTTGATAGCTTATATAAATATTTCGAAGGCGGTAGCAGGGGGGATAGACGTCTTTATTTTTTCAATGGAGACCCGAATCTTTCCTATCTTTTGTATAAAGACACATCAAGTCGAAATGTGATGGTAAAACTTAAGAGAACGGATAAAGGATGGATAAAAATTGATAAAGATGTGAAGGCGGGAAAAAAGATTGAATTTATTAATCCAAAGTGTGCAGACGAAAAAGCTCATTTTTAGCATTGTTATGGTCTTTATTTTTGCTATTCTTCCTTCCAAAACATATTCAGAAAACGTATTTGAAAAGCTTCCACCTTGTTCAACGGTACTTGAACCAACTAAAGGCATATCTGATAACGCTAAAGGAGTAGCACTAATTTATAATATCGAAAGAGCATTTAATGATAAAAGAACAAGTCTTAGTGTTCATGCTTTGCATTTACCTAAGCCTTCTTCTGTTTTTGTCAATATTGATTTGAGCCAGAGCGATCACTTCAAAAGCGAGCCACTTCATTCTGAGTTATTTCCATATTTAGGGGAGGATTAGGAGTTTAGGGTATCTGGCCCGAGGGGCCAGA
>NZ_JBHHJV010000016.1:0-96800 GCF_042136355.1 Peribacillus sp. Hz7 | reverse complement strand
TTAATGGATTATATCCATTGGTACAATCATATTAGAATCCATGGGACGCTAAACTACACGAGCCCAATTCAATATAAACTTGAACACCTTAAAAAAGTTGTTTAGTTTAGTGTTGACAGTCCAATATTTTCATTTAAGTACTTCTTTTGGAATGTCGAATATATTCCACAATAAAGCTATAAACAAAATAGAAATTAGCCAAGCTAATAAGGGTCTATTAACATGAATTCTTAGCACGGTAAACATAACAATATTGAATAAGATAGACCAGGCAATATTCCATCCATGATGGTATTCAAACAAATTTAGATATTTAGCGTTGATGAATTCAACTAGACTGTAAAGAAAAACCCAGAACAAAATCCAAAGTATTTGTTTAATTCTGTTTCTAGGAAAATTCCCTAAAAAAATGAGTAATGTAGAGGAATATACTAACATCATAATCATTATGTCAATAATAAGGTGACCATATAGAATATTACTACCGAAAATAGTTTCTTTATATGACCACAATTTATAATCGTGCAGTAAAGCATTCTTTAAAAGATCACCAGCTATAAAAAACAAATAAGTTGGGTAATAATTACGCCAATTTTTCCAATCACCCCATTTAATTGCAGCGGTTAGAAATAATAAATTATAAAAGAAATGCATAAGACTCCTCAAAAATATGTTTTTTAAAAAATTATTGCCTTAAACAATAAAAATTATTAACTTTATTCTTGAAATACTTAGATGTCCTTCCTGCTTCTTTAGAGGTTGTCGAATAAAGATATGACCGCTCAAATGAGCGTTTTTTTTATAATCTTTGGATACATTAAAAAGAGCAGAAGAAATAGGTTGAGGTGAAATCGCTTATGATGTCGAAGAGGCACTTAGTATTTAATTTATCTATCATACTCATTCCATGGTTATCGTTGTTATTTATAGGAAAGCGCAGTATAAAACGTTATTCTTTAGCGGGCGTTTTTATTGTTATTTTTGAGATTATAAATCATTTGTATGGACACAAGAGAAAGTGGTGGAAGTTTTACGATAAGCGATCATTGTTTATTAAGGATGAGCTTCCTTTTAGTATTGGCCCTTATATGCCTCTTTCCATGTGGATACTTAAATTTTCGTACGGGAACTTTAAAAAGTTTATACTACTTAATGTTCTTGCTGATGGACTCTTTGCTTTTCTTTTCATTGATGTTCTTAAAAAATTGAAGATCATATCTCTAAATGGGTTAAATCATTTTCAATTTTTTATATACTTGCACTATAAAGCATATTTATTATATGGAGTACAGTATTTGTTTGAGAAAACAAAAAGAGTTAGTTGATTTGACAACCTAAGTAGGACCATGCAAGCACCTCTTTAAAATGGCCTCTTGCTCTAAGTAGAAGCTAAATCAACTTATATGCTTATAGAAACTCGAGAAAGAAAATTACACTTGAGAAACAATGAAAACAAATTGAGTAGCAGGGCAATTCAACAATATTTGTTGTCGAAATAAATGAAATCAAAAGAAATTCTCTTATGATTTAAGCTTTTTATGACGAATATTATATGTCGAAGTCATTATAATCCCTTGTTAAACTATAAGGTGTTGTTGAACAAGAACACGGAAAAGACCTAATATGAAAAATAGGTCTTTTTTATTTGGGTGAAAATTTCACACAATATTTCTTTATATCCCCAAGGTCAGATTAATGAAGGAAAAAAATCCCCCGTCAACTTTCTAAACAAATAGGCTGGACTTTTATCGACTTTTCCGTTTTTTTAAAAAAGCAATAACCAGAAGCAAAAGAGGGATCACCACTTGAAGCGGCAGATGCACAAAAAATGGGATAATGTGCAAACCCTCCTTGATATGTTCAGAAACATTGCTGGCAATTGTAATGGATAAAAATAAAATTACAATTCCAATTGGATAAACCAGCCGTGAAGATTCTTTGATGTTAAACAAGTCTGCTATGCCTATAACAGCTACATAACAATACACACTAATCTTAAAGAAACCGCAAATAATCGAGGTCAGCATAAAATACACATCCAGACGCTCCAAAAATTCTGCTACTTGAATAGTCTGGATGGTACTGAGAAGGGGAAATTGCGAGCGAGAGACGAGATCAACACCGAGAACACTAATGTTAAGCGCTGTGATAATCGCTATGTTGATGCTGCTTAACCCTATAGCGAACAAACCAGCTACTTTTGCCTTTTTAGATTGATTCACATACGGCAGAATCATCGCAAATACAACTACTTCCCCAAATGGGAAATACAGAGTTTGAGTAAAGGTAATTTTCATAATCGATAAAATACCTTCTTCCAGTACTGGTTTTAAGTTAGTAAGATTGAGCAAACCAGAAGCAACAATCAGAATAAAGCCAGTAATGGCAAATAAGTACACGATTATAAAAAACAATTCTCCTGTTCTTGCTAGTACCTCAATCCCTTTACGAACTGTATAAACCATTACCAGCATCAATAATGCATTCACAATAAACAGAGGGGTATCTGGGTAAGCTACGGTTACTAGCATCTCTCCAAAGTCCCGCAGGTCTCTTGACGCGATATATATAAAATAAAGTAGGAAGAAAAAACCAAGTAGTCGTCCAAGCACTTTTCCTATAATTTTTTGTACATACTCTGTTGGCAGGTTATCGGGGTAATACTGATAAAGACCATAGTAAATCCAAAATAGTATGAAGCCGCCAACCATCCCAAGCAGAACGGCCAGCCAGGCATCCTGTTTCGCCTCAACCGCAAGGGGGAGCAATAAGGTAGTACCGTGCTCAAATAATAATATGAGGACAAATAGCTGATATGCGCTGATTTTCGCTTTCTCCACTGATTTGCCACTTCCTTTTCATTAACAATTATTGATTACTCTCCATATTAGAAAAGTACGGTTTGTTTCTTAAACCAGTGCGACGTACAAAAGCCTCAACGGTCACGTCTGCTTTTAATTGGGGGAAGTGAACATTGTTCCAATCTTGTTTCAGCTTCTTCCATGCTTTCGGATCAGAACGATGTACCGCTTCACCGAATCCAAAAATATCCGATTGATTTTTCTGGGCACGTTGGATGGCGTCATTAATCTCTTTCTGAATCTCTTTCTCCAATGTCTTTTCTATGTCCAACAGTACACTCGGGACGGTTAAATCAACAGGTACCATTACCTCGCCGATGTCTCCCTCTGCATGGACATGAATCGAAATTTTCGGTTGGCCGTTTTTCATGTTAGCAGAGACTTTTGTTTTTTGACGGAGCACTTGATAAGCAATGGCCTCTTGTTCTCCTTCCCAATTAATATTTATATCTGTTCCTTTGATTTTATCTAATATCCATGTGACCCCTCTTGCCGTTTCCCCTTGAAGCCAGTCAACCATTTTCCCGTCTTTAAAAACAGCAAGACCCTCCGCTTGAAGATTTTCCTCGACAGCGGATTGTTGAATATTTTCCAGCTTTTTTCCCTGTTCAGCATTCCCAGTCATACGAAATCCAGTAATTACTGGTTCTTTTCCGGGAGATACGAGATCCTTAATCCCTTCTTGGATGCTGACCTCCAGATGTTCTCCCCATCTTTGTTCCGTAAATTTTAATGTTTTAATCACTTTATTAGCTGGAATTTTATCGACCCCGGTCAACGTATTCACAATATCTGCTGCTTTTGTATCATGGGCAATTATAATCGTCGCCGTAGTCCGGAATTCAGGATCGCGATCAAAGGCATCTAAAATCTTGATAATGCCTTCTTCCTTTGCCAGCTCTTCATTGATAACCACAAGGTTAGCATGAGAGTAATAGAGCCTTCGTGAGATTTTAGTTGATGCACGACGGCTCATTTCTACTATATTGTCTCCAGTAGAGGAATAGGTGGTAATAGATGGAGCCTGCCCACCACCACCGCCACCGCCTTGCAGGCCCCCGGCTACGTTTCCTGGATTGATAAGTTGAATGGTTCCGACATACCTTCCTTCTTCATTTTTATCAATACCAAGGGCAGAGACAAACGCAATATCGGTTAATTCCTTTTTACTCCAGCAGCCTGAAGTCAAGGCTAGGCCTGTCAACATCAAGAATAGAAACATCCATTTACGATTCATTCTGATCACTCTTTCTCGTGTGACTGTTTACCATTCCGCGACTAGCAGGAGGTTGTGGTCGCTGGTCTTTTCCTTGACGAATGTTATTTTCATTGCCGATAAATGGCGGTCTTTGCTTTAAAGCCCACCATGGCAGTCGGACGACTGTATCGCCTGCACTCTTCGGAATGAATGGTGCAAACGGTGACATGTATGTAACACCGAACGAGCGCAGGTCACATAGATGAACGATTACCATGATGAATGCTAGAATAATTCCATAAAAACCAAATGTCGCAGCGGTTATCATAAATAGGAAACGTATCAAACGAGCCGAAATCGCAATGGCAAAAGAAGGGGTTGCAAAACTGGCAATTGCTGTGATGGCGACGACAATCACCATGGCCGGTGAAACAATCCCAGCCTGTACGGCCGCTTGTCCAATCACCAGAGCTCCAACGATGGATACCGCCGAACCGATAGCCCTTGGCATTCGGACACCGGCTTCCCGTAAAATCTCAAATGTTACTTCCATTATCATGGCTTCTACAAAAGCCGGGAAAGGGACTGCTTCCCGCTGTGCTGCAATCGCAACCAGCAGCTGTGTCGGAAGCATCTCCTGGTGAAATGTTGTAGCGGCGATATAAGCAGAAGGTCCTATAATAGAAATAAAGAAAATAATGACCCGTAAAAGACGTAGTGCTGTTGCAATATCGAAACGAGCATAATAATCTTCGGCGGCTTGAAAAAACTGAATAAATATAGTAGGGGCAATAAGCACAAACGGAGTTCCATCTACAAAAATGGCTATCCTTCCTTCAAGGAGATTTCCTGCAACCATATCCGGCCTTTCTGTATGGTAAAGCGTCGGAAAGGTTGTCATTGTCTGGTCTTCAATCAGTTGTTCAATATAACCCGATTCAAGAATGCCATCGATATTAATCTTTTTTAATCGTTGACGCACCTCTTCGACGATTTTCTCATTAACAATGCCGTTAATATACATTATCGCCACATCTGTTTGTGTAACCTTGCCGATTTTCATCGATTCCAGCCATAAGTCCGGGTTTTTAATGATTCGACGTACGAGGGCTGTATTCGTCCTAATCGATTCAGTAAAACCGGACCTTGAACCACGGACGGCCAACTGGGTACTCGGTTCCTCAATTGAACGTGTTTCTCCGCCTTGTGTACCGACACTCAATGCTTCATTTGTTCCATCGACGAGAATAAGAGTTTCCCCTGCCATCAAAGACAATAACAACTGCTCCCAGTTACTGACCAGTTTTATACTACCGAGAGCAGCCATGTTATTGGAGATGATCTTTAAGGCATTTTCCTGAGTTAGCTTTTCTTGTAAAGCATGATTCTTCATTATCGATTCAATTAAAAAATCGTTGATGGATATAGTGTCAACAATACCTTCAACATAAACAACGGCTGTTTTAATCTCGGAATGAGGGCTAATATTCAACGTTCGGATGACTACATCTGAACTATTTCCCGTTTTTTGTTTAATCATATCAAGATTGATGGATATAGAATCATCGATGAACCCCAATAATCGATTGTTAGGCTGATCCTGGCTGCTCTCCTTATGATCCTCGCTAGTTGTCTTTTTCTTTTGATGTTTAAAAAATGAAGGCATAGCATAAGGCACCTTTCTTAACTTTTATTTCCTATTGTATTGTGTCCAGACGCTTATTCCGGTATACAAACCTTTACCACTATTTTGCTTCCCGTATAACGTATACAGCGGTTTAAGATAGGGAAACATCTATTAAGGAGTGATAAAAAATGAAAATCCTTGGTATTTCTATTTTAATGATGGGAATGTTAATGGGCTTTTCCCTGGGCATAGATCTTCTTCTAGGATTTGAGATACGTACCTCGTTGAAAAGTGCTTTTAATCCTTTTCGTGTGATGGAAGTTCCTGAATTTATTATAATATTTTCCCTTGTTTTCTCATTAGTGATTGAATCCTTACGTTCTTTCTATCAAAAAAGAAACGTAAAAACAAATAATTCTGAAAAACAACCTTAAACATAATAAACGAGAACAGGTTTGACCTGTTCTCGTTCTATTTCATTAACTTAACTGACTATCCCCGTAAATAACATCTTCTCTTGCTTTTCCCTTTTAGAAATATTTACTTCACAGAACCATTGGTAAAAGTACAACGGTTCTGTTCGCTTTTTCTATTGTTTATTTATTGTACCTTTTCATATTTAAAACATAGACGTACTATGCATTGGTTGGACTTTTGCGGTTGGGTCGATAAATTGTTTGGCGTGATTGACCGCGACTGGTGCTTCACCAAATCCGCTGGCAATTAATTTTACTTTGCCATCATAGGTGGCAATATCACCAGCTGCATAAATTCCAGGGATATTTGTCTCCATTTTGGAATTTACGACAATATTGTTTTTTTGAATGGTAAGTCCCCATTCTTTAATAGGACCAAGTGAAGAGACGAAACCATAGTTCACAATGACTACATCGACATCAAGAGTTTGCGTTTCTTCTCCGTTTGCATGTTTAAGAATGACGGTGTTAATTTGATCGTTTGTACCAATGAATTCAACGGGCACATAAGGAGTTTGAATGTGTACTTTTGATTTCTTTACATTTTCTACACTATGTTCGTGAGCGCGGAATTTATCACGTCTATGGATAAGGGTAACTTGCTTAGCAATTGGTTCAAGCATAAGTGCCCAATCGACTGCCGAATCTCCGCCTCCAAATACTGCTACTTTTTTATCGGCGAAATCATTTAAATTATCAATAAAGTAGTGAAGGCTCTTACCTTCGTATTGCTCCGCGTGTTCTATCTCAATTCGACGAGGTTGAAAGGCGCCGTTGCCAGCTGTAATAATAATGGCTTTGGAGTAGTGGATTTCTTGATCGGTCGTTAATTTAAAGTGTCCTTCTTCAAGCTTTTCAACTTTTTGGACTGATTGCTCTAAGACGATTGTTTGTTCGAACTTGGACATTTGTTCTTTTAAGTTGTTAATCAGTTCCTGTGCGCGAATTTTGGGAAAGCCTGCGATATCATAAATGTATTTTTCGGGGTAAAGCGCAGATAATTGACCGCCTAATTGAGGTAAACTTTCAATGACTTTTACAGATGCTTGTCTCATACCGCCATAGAAAGCTGTAAACAGTCCTACTGGTCCACCGCCAATAATCGTAATATCATATACTTTTTCGTTCACTTTCACGCGTATCCCTCCGTTTTAGCTATTTGTGTATTCCAAAAAATATATTACTTATTTTACCATATAATGATTTGGATTATAGGATAAATTTGGTTATTTATAAAGGTTTAAAAATTATATGGCATCAAGTAAAACTTCCATCAGTATGGTTTTCCTTCATTCCTCATTTATCTTATTATTTCCTCAGAATGTTAAGATAGAGGTCTTACTGTCCGTTAAGTGAGGGATAAAATGGTTGATTTAAAGATGTTCAGCTAAAATAAATCAACAGAGTCTATAACAGGACTAAGTATTTAATTTGTGACAGGAAGAGGAAAAATATACACTAAAGTGACACTTCATCATTGCAGAGTCATTTTCTTTTTGAGGTTGCAACTTGAATATTTCCCATTTCTGTTTAAAATATACATAAAGGCAGGGGTTGTACAATGCAGGAGAGATGTCGAAATGTCTGGTTGGCTGTATCGGGAATTGTCATATCAAATCAGGGAGAATGGTTGGTTGTCAAGAAACGATATGGTGGGTTAAAAGGTGTCTGGTCGCTTCCGGCAGGTTTTGTAAAGGAAAATGAGACAGTAGATGAAGCAGTCATTCGAGAGGTATTAGAGGAAACAGGTATTGCTACTGAGATTGAAGGCATCGTTGGCCTGAGAAGCGGTGTGCTTAAAGGAGAAATTAGTGACAATATGCTGCTGTTTCGCTTAAAGCCACTAAATATGGATGTACAGGCTCAGCTTGAGGAATTATATGAAGCAAAATTTGTTCAGCCACAAGAATTACTCAAAGAAGGAAAACAATCGACTTTATTGGAGGAGCTATTTTCGTATAATCTAGAAGCCTTGCAACAAGTACGTACAGGATTGAACCCTGGAGATCATTTTGGTTATACGTCATATAAATTATTTGTTTAACCATATTTAGAGGCTTCATAAAGGAGGGCAAGTATGCCATTACCCGTATTATTAATTTCGATTGTCTTATTTTTTGTTCTGTTCTTCGGCATTGGCTTTTTACTGAATATGTTGTTCCGCTCTTCGTGGGTTATGGTCATTTTATTTCCAATCGTTGCGATTCTTATCGTGAATCAGTCTAAGATGATTGAATATGTGAGACAGCCTATTGAATCCTTGAAGCAACTAGGGTTGAATTTTGCTGCGTTACATATGGCTGATATTGTTATTTTATCAAGCGGGCTATTAGGCGGGGTATGTGCAGGTATTACAATTAAGCTATTAAGAAAAAAAGGGTATCAAATGTTTTAATAGACGAGGCTGTCAATCACTGACGGTCTTTTTTTATTGGTTGTAATTTATGGCATATAATACAGAGTCCTATCATTAGCCACTCTTAAAAAGATAAGATAAATCCTTCACTTTTATGAATATTTCCATCTATTCAAGGAAAGGAATAATGGAAGTGAGAGGAGAGGAATAGTAGTGAGAAAGCTGATGTATGTCGGGAAGAGAATTGCTATTATGGTTGTCTTTCTGTTAGCTATTCAAACGACAATTGAGCATGTGACAGGGGGAACCCCCCCAATACTTAAGCAAGTATTAGCTAGTGAAAATCGAAATGAAACGACAACTTCTAAACCGAAATCGATAAAGGCTGTTCAAACATTGGAGAATGAACTTGATTTTTCTCAGTATCCAAAACATCAAGTAGTTGCAACTGGTTATACAGCAGGATATGAATCAACAGGAAAAAATCCTGATAGTCCTGCTTACGGAATTACATATTCAGGTGTGAAAGTAAAGCGTGATTTATATTCAACAATCGCTGCAGATTTAACGCTTTTCCCAGTAGGAACGATTTTATTTATTCCTGAATATGGTTATGGAGTGGTCGCCGATACAGGCAGTGCTATTAAAGGGAATCGGCTCGATTTATATTATGAAACCGTTCAGGATGTATATAATGAATGGGGCAAAAAAACTGTAGAGGTTTATGTGGTTGAAGTAGGTAAAGGAACGTTGTCGGAAGCTCGATTAAATCAATTAAATGAGGCAGAGAATATGCAAGTATTTCGTGAGCAAATCCTGGGTAAAAAGCCCGAGTAAGGTATAGGCAGGGGGCTCTCCTATAGTTAATCTCCACTTATTTTCTTTGTTCTTCATCGTTTGGAGAGGGAGCTTATGTTCATGTAAGTGTGGTTAAGGTTATAAGCATTAGAAAGACCTGTGATGTTACGTCACAGGTCTTTCTTTACAGAACTTTTCAGGATGCAAAATAGCGGCAAGTTTTTCGAGTCCGTCTAACAATCGAGGAGAGGGGCGGCAGTAGAGCGGCTCTTCCATAATGAAAATACGGTCATTTTGTAGAGCGGCAAGGTCTGCCCAATTTTCTCGTTTTCGAACGATTTTTGGATTAATTCTTTTTAAAGGAACACCGACCCAAGCTAGACAAATATAATCGGGATCGCGGGATAAAACATCTTCTGAAGATACAGTAACACTTGCTAAATCGACGTCTTCAAATAGATTATAGCCCCCAGCGAGTCGACTGATTTCCGTAAGCCAGTTGATACGACCGGGAGTGAAGAGGGGATTTGGCCACCATTCCCAATAGAGCGATGGTCTTTGTTCAATTGTATCCGAAATCTCTTTATAACGTTGAATAGTAGCTCTAAATTGAGCTGCCTGTTCAGCTGCTTTCTTGGATAATCCAACAGCTTCTCCTAATGTAAGCAGGTCTTGAGCGATATCTTCAAGAGACTGCGGGTTAAAAGTCAGGTGAGGAATTCCACGTTCCTGCAAGCCTTCAATGTTCTTTTCCATTCCTGGAACACTTAGCGAAGCGAGCACTAAATCTGGTTTCAACGATTGGACAAGGTCCAGGTTAATTGATAAATCCGGGCCAACCTTTGGAAGATGTTGAATAGAATCGGGCCAATCTGAATAATCATCAATAGCAATAAGTTGATCTTCAATGCCAAGATATACACAAAGTTCTGTATTACTCGGACAAATCGAAATAATTTTCATAGAAATGCACCTACCCTTTAAATACAAAATAATAGAGAATGAAGGCAATGAACGCTCCTGTTAATGCACCGAAAAAAACTTCAATCGGCTTGTGACCAAGCAATTCCTTTAATTGATGTTGTTTTTGCTGCTCTTCTTTTTTTTGCCAGTTCTTTACTTGATCGACTAATATATTAAAATCTGTAACAAGCTGATTAAGAACAACAGCTTGCTCTCCGGCTTGGCGCCTTACTCCTGTCGCGTCAAACATCGTAATAATCGCGAAAATGGTAGCAACAGCAAAAACGGGTGAATCCAGTCCGTTTTCAATCGCTATGGCAATTGCAAGAGCCGTTACCGCAGCAGAGTGAGAACTAGGCATGCCTCCGGTCGAAGTGAGCAAGGACCAATCCATTTTGCGGTCCGCTATGTAATGAATTGGGACTTTAATAAATTGAGCAAAGAAGATGGCCACTAAAGAAGCTATAATGGGAAAGTTCAAAAATATGTCCATCGAGATTAACCCCTTTCTCTCACACTGACTGATGTATATTACTTACTTCCATGAAAATATGTCGATTCCTGCTTAATATTTCGCTTACAGTCATTCTTTATATGAAATTTGAATAAATTTTTTCAATCACTTTGTTTTTCGTTTATACAGCTACTGGCTTAAAGTAAGCTATGGAGTATTTGGAAAATAGAAAATCCGTTATACTAATAGAAAAAGCTAGAGGAGGAACTAGTATGTTCACAGTTCACGGGACGCTTGATTTAACGAAACATGAGGAGTGCTTGTTAATTGGAATATTTGATCAACCAAATAAGTTCACTGAAGTTGGTCAGGCAGCGGACAAGAAAATGAATGGGCAGTTAACCGAGTTAGTAAAGGAAGGTGAGATTTCAGCAAAGAAAAAGTCAATTACGACGATACATACGTTAGGCATGATTGCTGCCAAGAAGCTAATCTTTGTTGGTCTTGGAAAGAAAACGGACTTAACATTTGAAGAGCTTCGCGAAGCGTTTGGAAAAGTAAGTAAAGCTATTCAAGCTTCTCGGGCGACCTCACTTTCTGTTGCCTTAGATACGTTTACGACAGAGAAAGTGGATGAGTTAGATGCAGCGCACGCTTTTGCAGAAGCTTTTATGCTTGCGACCTATAAATTCAATGGTTATAAGCAAAAGTCGAATCAAGTAGAGAAGTCTGTCAAATCGTTTACTATATACAGTGAAGGGGATAAGGAGGAAATTGGTGCCTCTTTACATGTTGGGCGAGTATTTGGGAAAGCGACGAATTCGGCACGTACGCTTGTGAATACGCCAGGAAATTTGCTAACATCAACAGACTTAGCTGATTATGCTAGACAGTTAGCTGATCGTTATAATTTTGAAGTGGAAATTCTTGAGAAGGAAGATATGCTTAAATTAGGTATGGGGGCGCTTTTAGCTGTGAATCAAGGGTCGAATGAGCCGCCAAAGATGATTGTGTTAAAGTATCAAGGAAGAGAAGATTGGAAAGATGTAATTGGGTTAGTTGGAAAGGGCATTACGTTTGATACGGGCGGTTATTCGTTAAAAACAAAAACAGGTATTGTTGGAATGAAAACAGATAT
Organism: Peribacillus sp. Hz7; assembly: GCF_042136355.1. Lineage (NCBI taxonomy): Bacteria > Bacillati > Bacillota > Bacilli > Caryophanales > Bacillaceae > Peribacillus > Peribacillus sp. Hz7. Next base: position 84,929 of record NZ_JBHHJV010000016.1, on the reverse strand, counting down.
GGGCGGTGCAGCAGCTGTACTAGGTGCAATGGAGATTATCGGTGAACTAGGACCTGAACAAAATGTTGTGGCTGTTATTCCATCAACAGATAATATGATTAGCGGGGAAGCGTTTAAACCGGATGATGTGATTACTTCAATGAACGGAAAAACGATTGAAGTGTTAAATACGGATGCAGAAGGACGGCTTGTGCTAGCGGATGCTGTTACGTATGCGAAGCATCATGGAGCTGAGTATTTAGTCGATGTAGCGACATTGACAGGTGGCGTGATTACGGCATTGGGGAATGATATGACAGGTGCAATGACGAATCATGAGGCGTTTTTTGAACAAGTGCTGCAAGCATCTTATGAAGCTGGAGAACCAATGTGGCGACTGCCTATTACAGAAAAAGATAAAGAGCGCGTGCGCAATAGTAAAATTGCTGACTTGAATAATTCTCCGGGTGGAGCAGGTCACGCTATTATGGGCGGTGCATTCATTGGTGAATTTGCTGAAGAAACACCATGGGTTCATCTGGATATCGCCGGGACATCTACAACAATCAGTGTGAACGACTTAGGAACAGCAGGAGCAACAGGAGTAATGACACGTACATTGGCATTACTCGTTGAGCGATTTGAGGCAGAGAATAACTGATTGAAACCGAAGTTCTAGTCGAGCTTCGGTTTCCTTTTTGAGTGTAGAGATTCGATTTATACTTTGTTTCCATATACAATGAGAAATAAATGTGTCGGTTAATATCAACTTAAACATGCATCCATTTTAGGTTTATAATAATATGGCAGTAATCTTCACCTGTTTTGGGATAAAAATCTAAGCGGATGCCTTCTGGATCATAATTAATGTCAGGGACGGTATGAACACCTGTTTTTTGAATCATACCGGTGACGACTGATTTTTGGGATTGCTGAGCGGCATTCATAAGTCCCTCGGCAAATGGTTTAGAGCTGGCTAACATATCAATGACTTTTTTGGCATCTTGTAGTAAAATTTGGGATAATTTAGCTGATTGTATTAATAAATCGGGATTTGCAGTCGATGAGGGGCGTAGCTGAGCGGGAGTTGTTGTTCGATATAGATGGTCATAAGTCACCGGAATTAAAGGAGCATGATGAAAACGTGGAAGTTCTTCCAATAAGTTGTTCTCCTTTCGTACCGATTTTTATTTACAATATGTATAGAAGTAAGCGATTATGCTTGTAAGGTGCTTGGATTCTATCCATTTATCAGGATATATAAAGTGTTCATATAGCACATATTGCATTTGACGTGTATATTTTATAGTTATATACTTACTTACATAAAGTAAGTGAGTGAATGAATTCCAAAATATAAAATAGGTGATTATACTATGAAAATAACAAAAGAAACGAAAGAACTTTTAATAGATAAGATGCAAATGATTCAAACACCTGGAAAAGCAGACTTGTGTCTAGTTGGTCCAGTTCGATTGCCGGTTCAACAGCAAGATTTAGAAGTTACTTTTCAGTGGTATACATGGCATTCATTAGAGGCCGGTGTTAACACAAAAGAAGCTGTTCTTGATTCGGTTGCAACTGCGAACTTAGCCTTTGGCCAGCAGTCATCAGTTCTTGTATATGGTGACTTTGCCAACTCGGATGATGCTTTGATTCGAATGCATAGTATTTGTCATACAGGTGATATTTTTGGCAGTCAGCGTTGTGATTGTGGATATCAGCTTCATCAATCGATGAAAATGATTGCGGAGCACGGTTGTGGAGCTATTTTTTACTTAGCCGACCATGAAGGACGAGGAATTGGTTTGTTTTCTAAATCATTTGCTTACCTTTTACAACAAGAAGGATACGATACGGTTGAAGCGAATCATGCACTTGGATTTGAAGATGATACGCGCTCGTATGAAGATGCGATTCGCGTGTTAGAGACATTAAGAGAAAAGCCTGTTACGCTTATTACAAACAATCCGAAAAAGCTTGCTGCTTTGCAAGAGCACGGATTAACCGCTAAGCATCATATCCCGCTATGGGGCGGATTAACAGAATACAATCGTTTCTATTTGGATACGAAGGTTCAGAAATCAGGGCATATGCGTCAGGAGAACTCTACTTTGATAGGATAAGGAGTGCGGAATTAGATGAATACAGATCAGTATTATATGCAGCTGGCACTAGATTTAGCCAAAAGTGCGAGAGGGAAAACCCATCCAAATCCGCTTGTTGGAGCGATTATTGTGAAAGATGGTGTTATTGCAGGGACAGGTATCCATCGAAAAGCAGGTGAGCCGCATGCGGAGGTTCATGCGTTTCGGATGGCAGGGGATTATGCGAAAGGTGCGACTTTGTATGTCACATTAGAGCCTTGCTCACATTATGGTAAAACACCTCCTTGTGCGAATCTTGTAAAAGAATCGGGTGTGAGCCGCGTTGTAGTCGCTATGCAAGATCCGAATCCAGAAGTAGCTGGACGAGGGATTGAATTGTTACGAAATGCCGGAATTGAAGTCGAAGTCGGTGTGTTAGAGCAAGAAGCAAAACGTTTGAATGAAGTGTTTATCCACAATATGCTTAAAAACCGTCCATTTGTTATTTCTAAATTTGCAATGACATTAGACGGGAAGTTAGCGACACATACGGGGCATTCTAAATGGATTACAGGTGAACAATCTCGCCATGCCGTTCATCAGCTTCGTAATGAAGTAGACGGCATCTTAGTTGGAGTGGGTACGGTTTTAGCTGATAATCCATCTTTGACGACTCGTCTTCCAGAGGGCGGCAGCAAGAATCCGGTGCGTGTCATTTTAGATAGTGAATTGCGTACACCGCTTGATGCTGTTGTAGTTCATACACATGAAGCGAAGACTATCATTGTAACAACGGACAAAGCTGATCGAACAAAGCTTGAGGCACTGCAGGCAAAAGGTGTGGAGTTTATTTTCGTTGCTAAAACAGAATTAGGACTGGATTTAGAAGCTATGCTTGCTGAACTCTATAAAAAAGGCATTACGGAACTTTTAGTCGAAGGTGGCGGAGAAGTGAATGCTTCATTTTTAAGAGCTGGTTTGATTGATAAATATTTTATTTATATTGCTCCCAAGTTACTTGGAGGTCGAAATTCGTTAACGCCATTTACCGGACTTGATGTAGATAGTATGGATGAGGTATGGAATGTAACTTTTGATAAAGTTGATACATTCGGTGAGGACCTGCGTATTACCGCTTATCCGAATCAAGGTGAGGATAGATAGATGATGTATCACAGTGATGTATGTATCGTCGGTGCTGGTCCAGGTGGCGCTTTACTTGCATATTTATTAGCGAAGAAAAATGTTTCTGTTATTTTGATTGAACGTTATGCAGGGATGGGGAAGGCGTTTCGTGGCGAGCATTTAAATGAAGAGGGCGAAGCGATTTTAAAGAAACATGGTTTATTCTCGGCCGTTGAGGAATTAGGATTATTACGTATGGAGCAATTGGAATATTGGCAGGATGGTCAATTGGTGAAAAAAATCCTTCCGGATTCAAAGGTTGGCCATTTAGGTATTCATGTGCCGCAAGCCCATTTATTAAAAGTGCTAGTGAAAGAATCACAGAAATATGATTCCTTCGCTTTATTGATGAATACAAAGGTAACTGAGTTATTAGAAGATGAAACAGGACGTTATAATGGCGTTAAAGCGATAAAAGATGGCAAAGAGATTGTTGTAAGAAGTAAACTTGTTATTGGAGCAGATGGACGATATTCAACAGTACGGAAAAAAGCCGATATTGATGTAACGGTTCGAAAGCATGGCTATGATTTGCTTTGGGCGAGAATCCCAGCACCAATCGGTTGGGAGCCTGCTATTAAAATGGCGCTTATTAGCGGAAAGCAGCTATCTTTATTTACACAAGCTTTAGGATTTATCCAAATTGGCTGGAATATTGAACAAGGCTCTTATCCACAGTTGCGGAAGCAGCCGTTTCAACCATTCATTGACCAACTTGTGCAAGCTTTCCCGGTGCTAAAAGATTCTGTTTTGCAGAATATTCGCTCATGGGAAGACTTTGTTTTATTAGATGTATATAGCAGTTCCTCGGAAATGTGGGGGAAACATGGTGTTGCTTTGATTGGGGATGCTGCACATACGATGACTCCGACTGGTGCTTTTGGTTTAAATAGTGCTATGAAGGATGCAGATGTATTAGCAGAATTAATCAATAAAGACTATATTGCGGAGCTGGATTTACTTAATTGTGCTACAATACGGAAAGAAGAAGTAGCAAAATTACAAGCGATACAAATTGAGAAGGAAGAGTCTTTTGCTTCGCAATTTGTGGTGTTAGCTTAGGGGGATTAGTGTGAAATTTGGCTTTGATATTGATGATACGCTTATTGATTTACGAGGATATGCGTTTCAATTATATAATCAGAAATTGAATCAAAATGTAAGCTTAGATGTGTTACAAACAATTAACACATTGGAGATTCACAAAGCGTTTGGTTTGACTGGAGAAGAGGGCGGCAAGCTGTGGAATAGTCTAGCGGATGAAATTTATTATTCAGGGTGTCCAATTTTTGAAGGGGCACTAGATATGTTAAAAGAGCTCGACCGTGAGGGGCATGAGATTTTTTATATTACAGCAAGAAAGAAAGAACATAGTGAACGCACGAAACAGTGGTTAATTAAACATGGCTTTCCTTTTCGAGAGGACCATTTTTATTGTGGAATGAAGGATCCGGAAAAGATAGAAATCATTCTGGACTTACAATTAGATTACTATTTTGATGATAAGCCAGCAGTGCTAGAAACATTATTAGAGATTCCAACAAAGGTTTATGCAAAAGACAATCCATACAATCAAAAGGTAAAAGTTCCGAGATTGAAAGATTGGTCGGAATTAAAGGCTATTTTAGCGCAATAAGAAAACTGATGCTGATGTTTGTGAACTGCAGCATCAGTTTTTTTGTATTTTCTTTTTTAATATTTTGTAAGTTTATGGGATTATATGTACAATTAAGAAATAAAAAGAAAATGAGGTGTAGAAAATGGAAAGAAATGTAGAAGGAACTTTAATGAATTCATTAGGGATTGAAATTAAAGAGTTAAGTGAGGGGAAAGTAATTGCGACAATGCCAGTGGATGAAAGAACAAGGCAGCCGTTTGGATTATTGCACGGAGGTGCATCTGTCGCGCTTGCAGAAACGGTAGCGAGCGTTGGGGGTTTTTATCTGGTGGATCAAACAAAGGAAGCGGTAGTCGGTCTAGAAATCAATGCTAATCATATAAGAGGAAAACGTTCAGGGCAGGTCATTGCAGAAGGAACCATTCTTCACCGCGGCCGCAAAACAATGGTTTGGGACGTAAAGATTCGCGATGAACAAGACAAACTCATTTGCGTTTCTCGATGTACATTGGCAGTTGTGTCACAGTGACTTTTTAAACTGTGGATTAATTGTGGATAAAAATGTGGATAAATAAAAATCAGTGTGTTTGGTGAAGGGAGGCACACTGTTTTTTTGGAGGATTGGGCATGAAGAATACATATTTTTTCGGTTATTTTCCGTTTATTACGGTTGTATTATTTAGTTTATCGTTTGGGCTTTATTGTGAAATAAAGTTGTTAGATTTATTTGATAGTTTAGGGCTTTATCAAGGAATGTTGGAATTTTTTTCGGAAACAGGTATTAAAATAGCTTTATTAGTTGTAATGTTTCTTGTTTTCTTCATGCTGTTTTCAGCATTAAAGCTACTTTTGGATACGATGGTTGAAATGTCTTTGCTGCTTTTTTCGAAGGATTCGGATGGAACGGGCTTAAAGAGCATTCGAATGGGGACGATTATTTATGTAGTTGGTGCTACAGTGTCTTTAGTAAGTACTCAGTCAATTATGGGGCTGCTCGTCATTTTTCTCTTAACAAATGTCGCCGCTTTCATTTATTTTGTGTATAAAATTTCAACAAACTTAAGTTTGTTAGGATTAATTGGTTTAATCTTCTTTCATATTTTCATATGGTCAATCTTTTTATTGGTTGTCGCATACTCTGTATTAAAACTTTATAACAGCATAATTAATAGTTTACCTATTTAAAAAAATCCAAATAAAGATAGCCTGTCCGAAATCGGACAGGCTATCTTGCTTCTGCTTGTTGGCTAATATTACGCCAAATACGAACATGTGGTGAGGAGTAGTAAATCGATTCAATACTAGAAGGTTTATCTCGACCAACCCAAACACCTGTCGTATAGCTGTCTGTTAAACCAACAAACCATATATCTTTTACACCGTTTGTTGTTCCTGTTTTGCCGCCGATATAACCGGTTGGAAAATAAGCTGCTTTTGCCGTACCTCTAACGGTTACTTCATGTAATAGTTCACGCATTTTTGCGACGGTTGCTGGGCTCCAGACTTGCTTTTGTTTGTCTTTCCATTTATAAAGAGTTTTCCCTTCGCGGTCTGTTACTTTAACAATAGCCCGAGCAGGCTGATAGCTGCCGTCATAAAAGGATGTAAAGGCGCGAGTTAGTTCGAGTGGGCTCATTCCATAGGTGAAGCCACCAACAGCGGCTGTTAAGAGATGATCTCGCTCGCTCACTTGTTCAAATTGAAATGCATCTAGATATTCGAAACTTGTCTCAATGCCTGTTGCATCAAGGAGACGAACAGCTGGTGTATTATAAGAACGAGCAAATGCTGTTTTTAAAGGAACCATGCCATAGGTTGCTCCTCCGTAGTTTTGTGGGCAATAGCCGTTTTTACAATAATTAGCCCCGCTTACTTGAGAGTATACAGAGGCCCCCGTTTTTTCGATATACGGTGCATAAACGAGCAATGGTTTAATAGCAGAGCCTGGTTGACGGTAGCTTTGATAAGCGCGATTGAAAGAATTTTTTTTATAATCCTTTCCCCCAATCAAAGAGACAAGCTCCTGCGTATGATGTTGTATAACGACGGCAGCTCCTTCAATATCACCGTAAGCGATTCCGTTATTTAGCGCTTGCTTGGCAGTTGTTTGCAAGTGTGGATCAAGAGCTGTATGGATAGTTACTCCAGAGTTTAATAGTTTTGTAACTTTAGTTTGTAGTTGTTTTTCTGCTTGTTCACGTACAGCTTGGTCCTTGCTCGCAAGCCTTGCTGTCAATCCTTCTCTAGCAGCTACTAATTGCTTTAGTTCATGGTGCACATACGTCACATAGTCTGGATAGTTATCCACTTTTGTACGAACATTTAAGGTGATTTTTTCTTGAACAAGCTTTTTGTACTGTTTCTCAGATAAAAACTCTGCTTCAACCATTTGTCGTAAAATGCGCTCTTGTCGATTTTTCGTCGCTTTAAAATGCTTGAGCGGATTATAGCGCTCGGGGTTATTCGGGATCGCTGCTAAAAAGGCTAATTGGGCTTTTGATAGCTTCTTAGCAGATGTATTGAAATAAAATTGAGAAGCGGCTTCAATGCCATATGTGCCGTTGTTAAAGTAAATTGCATTGATGTACAAGTCTAGAATCTCTTCTTTCGAAAACAATCGTTCCATTTGATAGGCGTAGAGCAGCTCAGTGATTTTTCGGTCGTATGTTCTTTCATGTGTCAAATACACGTTTCGAGCGAGCTGCTGGGTAATTGTACTTGCTCCTTGTTCGATGGAGGTGCTCTGACTATTTACAAGAACTGCACGGCTAATCGCTACAGCATCAATGCCTTCATGATGATAAAATTGTCGATCTTCTATAGTGACAAATAAATCCTTTAAAAACGTTGGAATTTCTTCGTCACTTAGATTTACCCGATTTTTCGCTAACGATATTTCACTAATAATCTTGCCTTGGTTGTCTGTCATATAACTTGTTTCTTCTAACTGAATCGTATCGATAGAAATATTGTCATCGAGTACTTTTTGAACGCTTTCAGCCTTGTTCCACTCTTGAGAGGCTAAAAAGATTAATCCTGTTACAAGAGGGATAAGGGAAAAGATAAAGAGAGAGCCAAGAAACTTGCGCATAGTCCAACTTCCTAACTAATATAGTTTTAATATGGTATTTTGGTGGAAATTACCGTGTATAGCTAAAGTATACATGAAAAATGGGAAAAAATGTTGAAAAATTTTACAGAAAATTATTCGCGAATTGTAGGAATTAACTGAAAAGTTTTAAATTGTTCTGCTATAATATTTGGTAAAATCATGATAAAGGGGGGAGAATTATGGAGAAACAGCACTACGTCTTTATTGACTTTGAATTTACGATGCCAGAAGGGAGAGGGAATCCGGTTGGATTTTATCCGGAAATCATTGAAGTTGGTTTTGTATCCGTTGTAAATGACTCCGTCAAAGAGCAGTTTTCTTCATTTGTTGCTCCAAGTAAGTTTAAAACATTAACGAATCGGTGCAAGAAATTTTTGAGTGTTCATCAAAGTCAAGTTGAAAGCGGCATGCCTTTTACGGAGCTAGTCGATTTGTTCAAGAAAATGGAAGCGGATTATCCAATGACGACAGTCGTTACGTGGGGAAATATGGATATGAAAGTGTTGAAACAAAATTGCCAAAAGGCAGGAGTAGAGTTTCCATTTAAGGGAAAACAAGTTGACTTATGTATGGAGTACAAACGATTCTTCGGTGATCAAAACCAAACTGGTTTGTGGAAAGCTGTACAGGCTTACGGAAAAGAAGGGACAGGCAAACATCATCGTGCGCTTGATGATGCTTTAACAACGTATAATATTTTTAAATTGATTGAAAAGGATAAAAGTTATATGAAGAAACATGAGCCAACAACGATTGGTGACCGTATTGATCTATCTAAAGTCTTAAATCATTTAGCGTTATAAAAAGCCAAATCAACGATTATTGATTTGGCTTTTTATCACGTTATTTAAAATAATCTGCTTCTAACTCTTCAAGTTGCTGTAGGCTAAGTTTGTTAAAGTCTGTCTCCTCTTTAGTGAGAGCTTCTTTCATCGTTGTTACAGCTTCTCGTAATGAGGCTTGGTAATCTGGGATTTCCCCTTCATATGGCTTGACCATGTTTTTAGGGACATTCGTTTGTTCTCGATAAGCGAGAGCACGACGTTGATGGAACATAGTTACTTCTGTTTGTCTTGGATTGTGTAAATCACCCTGCATTGGATGTTTTAAAACAGCCAAAATTCGGACAAGATAGGCATTTCCACGATCTTCAGTGATCTCTCCGATATATTTTCCTGTTTTATTAATGGCTGTTACAATTTCTCCAATTTTCACTTCAACTACTGGCATACGCTTTCCACCTTTCTGTTTCTACTCCTTTTATCATACTTGAATCAGAGCATTTTTAACATCAGATTGAATGAGATGTTTTGCACTTCTTTTCAGATGCTTTTTTTAGAAAAATCGTGTAAAGTGTACAAATGAAGGTTAAAATGGATAATATTTTTTAACACTATTATTGAAAGTAGGGAATAACGGATGACGAATTTTCCACAATTAACAACAGAAGTGCAAGCAAATGAAAAAGCAGTGTTGATGCAAACAACACTTGGGGATATCAAAATTAAATTGTTCCCGGAAGTAGCTCCAAAAGCAGTTGAAAACTTCTTAACGCATGCTGAAAACGGCTACTATGAAGGGATTATTTTCCACCGTGTTATTAAAGATTTCATGATTCAAGGTGGGGATCCAACTGGTACTGGTATGGGTGGAGAAAGTATTTGGGGTGCTCCTTTTGAAGATGAGTTCGCTATGAATGCATTCAACATTCGCGGTGCGCTTTCTATGGCAAATGCAGGCCCTGGTACAAACGGAAGCCAATTCTTTATTGTACAAGCTCCGCATGTAGATGTACGTATGGGAGAGCAAATGAAGCAAGCAGGGTACCCAGAAGAAATGATTAAAGCATATATGGAACAAGGCGGTACACCATGGTTAGACCACAAACATACTGTTTTTGGACAAGTTATTGAAGGTATGGATGTTGTAGATACTATCACAAATGTGGAAACAACATATGGTGACAAACCGGCAGAAGATGTTGTGATTAAAAAAATTACAATTTTATAAGTTGAAAAAAGAGCTGCGTCAAAGATTATGCTTTGGCGCAGCTCTTTTTGGTGGAAATCAAAAATCTCGCCAATTCATCATGAGTGCAAAATGGTGGAATTTTATGGGTATTGTTATAATGAGTATATATCTCGGGACGTAGAAAGGATGAACAAGATGAAGCACGTAGTAATTGGTTTGTTTCTTTACTTTCCAGATGATAAATCAGAGTATATCCCAGCCGCGATTTCTTGTGCGATCTTTTTGTTAGCTGCAATTTTTACAATGCGATTCATTATTCGTTATTCCAAAAAAGAAGAGCTGAAAACAAAGCAACTTGAAGAGCGTATTGCACAGCAACAAAACACAGCAAAGAACGATCCTTTTTCATAGGCTGTGTTCATGAATGTTGGTGATAATATGATTTTTAGCTCATTCATGTGAAACCGCGGTTTCACACGCCTTTCTCCTAAACAGCGGAAGAAACTACCTTAGTTGAAAAAAGTATGGTTACAAATACTAAAAGGAAACTGACTTAGAAAGGGTGTTTTTTTAGTATGCAACCGAATCAACTCAACGAGTTCAAACACCAATTGGAGCAAATGAAGCAAGAAGTAGAACCGTCATTGCGTCAAGAATTTGATTTATTAAGAAGTCATGGTCATGATGCGGTAGGAGAGCTGTCAAGTTATGATAATCATCCAGCAGATGATGCGACAGAGCTGTATGAGCGAGAGAAGGATATGGCGTTATATGAGCATGCAAGGCAGGAATTAGATGAAATTAATTATGCTTTAAAGGCGATAGACAGTGGGAGTTATGGGACATGTGAGGTTTGTGGAAAAGACATTCCGATAGAGCGTTTACAAGCCATTCCGACTACGACGTTTTGCGTGGAACATAGTCCTTCACAGCAGACATCGCATAATCGACCGATTGAGGAAGAGGTGTTAATGCCGCCTTTTGGGCAGTTTGATTTTGATAATCGTAAAGAATCTGTCGCCTACGATGCAGAGGATACATGGCAGGAAGTAGCTAGCTACGGAACATCAGAGAGCCCATCAGATTTTATTCGTCCGCCAGCCGATTATGAAGATACGTATGTGGAATCAGACGAAAATATTGGCTATGTGGAAGACTATGAGAACTTCGCTGCGGTTGATATAACAGGGAAAAATATTATGATTTATCCGAATACGCAGCATGAGCAATTAGAGGAAGAGTTGGACGAGGCTGGAATGATGACACCATTTGGAGATTTGCCGCGATATGAGAAAGATCCATATGTAGAGTAATAGGAAGTAATTCACAAAAAGGACTCCTTATATTGATAGGAGTCCTTTTTGTGGTTTTGTACAGGTTATATATGTAAAATTATAATGAAGATGGTAGAGGAGGATAGCAGATGAATACTGTTTCATTAATGAAAAACAAAGTTCGTGTTGTGTTAGAGAAGAAAGAACTAACTAAAGTTGTTGCGAGAGTTGGGATTGTGTTAGATATTAGCGGCTCTATGAGAAAGCTTTATCGTGAAGGAACGGTTCAAAAAGTAGTTGAGCGAATATTAGCTGTAGCTTCCCTTTTTGATGATGACGGGACATTAGATGTTTGGGTATATGATAATGAGTTTTCACGTCTACCTTCTGTAACAGAAAAAGACTTCGTTGATTATGTGAATCAAAAGATTTTAAATAACGATTCTATTCATAAGTTTGGTCGTAATGATGAACCACAAGTTATGAAAGATGTGCTTCAAAAATACTTAAAAGAAGAACCTAGTAATTCTCCTGTATTCCTTGTATTTATTAATGATGGCGGCTGTAAATCAGGTATTAAAAAGTATATTGTGTCTTCTTCAGACAAACCGATTTTTTGGCAGTTTATCGGAATAGGTAATTCCAATTTTGATGTGTTAAAAAAGCTTGACACAATGGAAGGACGCGTTGTTGATAACGCAAACTTTTTCCACTTTGACGATATTGAGACAGTTTCAGATGAACAATTGTATGACCAATTATTAGATGAGTTTCCGAATTGGCTGAAAGAAGCAAAAGAGAAACATATTTTACGTTAAAAAAGCCTAAACAATCTGCCTTCTTCTAAAAATAGAGAAACAGGTTGTTTAGGTTTTTAGATTGTCTTTAGTTAGTAAAGGCCAGCTTTAACCGATTTAATCCGTCTAATAAAACGGAGCGCGGACATCCGACATTCATACGTACGAATCCTTCGCCGCCAGGTCCATATTTCTTTCCTGGTTCGAGAGCGAGTTTTCCTTTTTGGAGAAGAGCATCTTGAATTTGTTGATCAGTTAATCCTAAACCCTGACAATCTATCCAAAGTAGATAAGAGGCTTCAGGATGCATGCAAGAAAGCGTTGGAATTTCATTTGCGATGAATGATTCGGCTATTTGTATGTTCCCTTCTATGTAGGCTAGCAGTTCATCTAACCATTGTCCACCTTTGTGGTAAGCGGCATCCATTGCTGTTAAGGCGAAGGTGTTCAAACCATGAAATCCTTGCGCTTCCTGTACACGCTTAAATGCTAGCTGTAACTTTTTATTGTTTGTAATCATGTAGGAAGCTTGCAGACCAGCTAAATTAAACGTTTTGCTTGGCGCCATAAATGTAATGGTGTTGTCTGCAACGGTTGGATTTAGTGAAGCGGTAGGCACATGCTGATAGGATGAATGAGTCAGATCAGCATGAATTTCGTCGCTCACAATTGTCACATTATATTGAAGACAAAGTTCACTCATTTTTTGTAGTTCAGCTTTTGTCCAAACGCGGCCTCCTGGATTATGTGGACTGCATAATAGAAAAAGCTTTACATCGTTTTTTATTTTTTCTTCGAAGTCTGTAAAATCAATCGTATAGCGGCCATCTACTAGCTGTAATTCATTTAGGACAACTTCTCGCCCATTTCGTTTAACCATATCAAAAAAGGGCATATAAACCGGTGATTGAATGAGAATGCGCTCGTTCGGTTTAGTCAGCGCTTGAATCGCTGTACCAATGGAGCTTACGACACCTGGACTGAACGTGATTTGATCGTTTGTAATCCCCCAGCTATGTCTTGTTTGCAGCCAATCAGTAATGTGGCCGTATACGGAGGGAGGCGCAATTGTATAGCCGAATACAGGGTGTTTAATTCTCTCGATTAATGCCTCTTGAACGAATGGAGGTGCAGGAAAATCCATGTCCGCTACCCACATTGGAAGTAAGTCCTCTATGCCATATATGGTTTGAAGAGCATCCCATTTTAAGGATGAAGTATTTTTTCTGTTTAATGATTCATCAAAAATAGAGGAGTTCAAAACATCCACCGCCTTTAATTTTTTTAACAGAGCCTGATTTCTAAATATAAGGATAGGCTACATCCTATTATTAATCAAAATGTAATATCGTCATGTAACAGAGCTAAAAATAAAATTGTATGGTACTATGTTAGCAAAGAAAATGGAGCAGGTGATAATAAAATGGATAGGCAACAAATGACTTTGTCCCTTGTCCGTGTTCTGCAGGAATGGGACCCGTTTGAAGTAGGGAGTGAAAACTATGAACCAGAAATAGCAGATGCTGTTCTTGCTGTTTCAGATATTGAAGATGTTCAAAGCTTAGCCAGAAGGTTAAAAGAAATTTATGAATTTTCATTTGATGAACCCCTTGATTTTCAAGCGTGCTTAGCTGTTGCTGAGAAGCTGATTATGATCCGAACTAATACAAGCTGTACTTTATAGAAAAAAGCTGATTCTGATGGTAGAATCAGCTTTTTTCTATAAAGAAGTTTTTAATATACGAGGCCACTTCTGTTGGTTTTTCTTCTGGTAAGAGATGGCCTGTATCATCTAGGATGACAAGGTTAGCATTGGGTAAATCTGAGGCTAGCCGTTTTCCAATCTTAAGTGGAACTACTTTATCCTCACGTCCCCAGATGAGCAAGCATGGTGTATGGATTTTTTGTAAATCTTCCTTTAATAAGTCTACCCTCTTATCGCGTACCATTCGACCTAAGGCACGAAAAATTTGTCTTCCCTCTGTAAATGGCTGCAGATACCCTTGCCGCATCGTATCATCAATAAGCTCTTGATTGTACACGACCTTTTTGAGGTTTTTTTCAAGGCCAGATTTAGCAAGGTAATGTCGAACACCTAGTGAAAAAAACGGCAGGTAACTGAGCGCCTTCATTTTACGTGGAAAGCTAGGTAAATAGCCGGAACTGCATAAAAGGACGATTCGCTGCACGAGATTAGGGCGAATGTTTGCGAGCTGCAATGCAATTTGTCCACCCATTGAATGGCCAATTAGGCAAATAGATTGCAGTCCTTTTGCTTCTATCAATTCAATGATCGAGCGTGCGATGTTTTCAAACGAATATGTATATCGGTATGTTTTACCACTTTGTCCAAATGGAGGTAAATCTATAGTGATTATATTAAAATTAGGTGTTAAATAAGGGATTAACTTACGATAGCTAAAGCTCGATGATAAGAAACCGTGCAGTAATATAATCGTTTGATGGGATGGGTCACTACTGTATTGTTCAAAATAAATATCTATATTTCCGATTTTTTCTATTCCTTTTATTGTCATATAAACCCCTCCTTGCTAGTACTTTCAAAATTCCCCTGTTACAGAACAGAATCTATCTAAATAGGCGGAAAAAAGAATATTTTATATAACAGATTTGATGCGAACTTTGGTATAATATGAACAGTTTATCCTGACAGAACATCCTTGTGTTAAATTTCTTTTTATTGTCGTATATTACACGTTATAGGTCTAATATGAGGAAAGAACCGAAAAGGTATTCTGCCAGCTTAACCATCACTTTGAATGTCAAAGGAGGGTTTCCAATGCACTTGAATGATCAAGAATTGGAACTACTACGAATTATTGAGACGAATAGCCGAATCGAAACAGCAGACTTGGCTAAAATGACGGATTTATCGGAAGAAGATATTCAAGCTACATTACAAAAACTTGAAGATATGCGTATCATCGTTCGCTATGCGACACTTATTAACTGGGCGAAAGTAGATGAGTATCATGGCGTTACGGCGATGATTGATGTAAAGGTAACACCTAAGCGTGGAGTTGGCTTTGATGAAGTGGCCCAAAGAATATACCGGTTTAAGGAAGTAGAATCTGTTTATTTAATGTCAGGTGCCTACGATTTATCAGTTATTATTGAAGGCCGTTCTATGAACGAAGTTGCGCAGTTTGTTTCTGATAAATTATCGACATTAGATTCGGTTATTTCAACGACTACTCATTTTATTTTGAAAAAATATAAACATGATGGCACAATTTTTGAGCCAACTGAAAAAGATAAAAGAATTGTGGTGTCACCGTGATTAAAACAAGTTATATTTCTAAAACTGTTCAAGAGCTTAAACCATCAGGTATTCGAAAATTCTTTGATTTAGCGGCTAATATGGAAGGTGTTATTTCTTTAGGTGTAGGGGAACCGGATTTTGTTACATCTTGGTCAGTAAGGGAAGCTGCGATTAATTCGTTAGAAATTGGTCATACATCATACACGGCAAATGCCGGTATGTTGGAGCTGAGAGAAGAAATCGCTCATTATATGAAATCACGCTTTCATGTTGCTTATAACCCAGCGGAAGAAATTATTGTAACAGTTGGAGCGAGTCAAGGGATTGATATTGCCCTGCGAACGATTTTAAACCCTGGAGAAGAAATCATTGTAGTTGAGCCGTGCTTTGTGGCTTATGCACCAATCGTTACAATGGCAGGCGGAGTGCCTGTAACTGTTCAAGCTTTACCGGAGAATGATTTCAAAATTAAAGCTGAACAAATCGAAGAACTCATTACACCAAAAACAAAGGCTCTCTTTATTTGTTCACCGAATAACCCAACTGGTACACAACTAGGGAAATCAGATCTTGAAGCGATTGCTGAAGTTGTAATGAAGCATGATTTATTAGTCATTTCGGATGAAATTTATGCGGAGCTTGTCTATGATGAGGGGTATACGTCTTTTGCTGCTATTGATGGCATGCTAGAGCGGACGATTTTATTAAATGGATTTTCTAAAGCTTTTGCAATGACAGGTTGGCGTTTAGGGTTTGTATGTGCGCCTAAAGAAATTAGCCAAGCGATGTTGAAAGTTCATCAGTATGCCATTATGTGTGCACCAACAATGGCACAATATGCAGCGTTAGAAGCTTTACAACATGGGATGTCTGATGTGGAAGATATGAGAAGCAGTTATCGTAGAAGACGAAACTATATTGTAAAATCGTTTAATGAAATTGGTTTAGACTGTCATAAACCAGGTGGAGCTTTCTATGCCTTCCCATCTATTAAAAAAACCGGTCTATCTTCTCAAGAATTTGCGGAGCGGCTTTTATTAGAGGAGAAAGTTGCGGTTGTTCCTGGAGATGTATTTGGAGAAAGCGGTGAAGGACATATTCGTTGTTCGTATGCTTCTTCAATGGAACAACTTCAAGAAGCGATTAAGCGAATTTCTCGATTCATGGAGAGATTTAATTAAGCTGGTAAGGATAAGTGCTCTCCCAATCTAATATAGCAAAAAAAAGGGTCGAATTTTAAAAAATTCGACCCTTTTCCATAGGGGGATATCGAAAGAAAGAGCTATTCTAGATGAATAATCATAGAAAGTTATTCCTTATTGTTTCCAATATATGCCGATGTTATACATCTTATTTAATTTTTAAAAACATTTAGCATTTTTAATACATCAGCCTCGCTAGCCTTTTTAAAAGAACGTAACAGAAATAATGCTTTTTCCATTCCAATTTCCTCAATTAGCCTTGCAATTTCATTATCTAAAGCCGTTTTTTTATTGCTATGATATTCTTTTTCTAAAATTTCTGAGGCGGGTAGATCAAGCACGGTACATAGTCTTAACATCGTTTCCGTATCCGGAATCAATTCACCTGACTCATATAGTTCGATTTTTTTGGTACCTACTCGCATTTTGATGGCTAATTCCTGTTGAGATAAATTTTTCTGTTCTCTATATAGTCGAATGTTTCGAGCGATATTGGACATAGTGCACCTCTCCCTTTTTCAGGAAATAGTTATTTGTATAGAGTGTAACATGTTTCTTGTTGTCATTGTGTTACATAATAGTGTCTATTAAATGAAATTTGGCTCATTCCACAGTATGCGGGAATGAGCCAAATTTCAATAACATCCTATAACGGAGGCATCCATACAAAAAAATTTGCACCATGTGGTATGAAAATAGGCGGTTTTATCCATAATCCTCTATCATGGTTTATACTTCCTATTTTTAGGGTAGCCTTTTATTAACATCAAAATCTGTTAAATGAACCCAATGGAGCTTAACAGAACGATTGCAATTGCAATCGGGGCGATGTAACGAATTAAAAAATACCACGCTTTAAAGACTTTCTTTCCATACGAAGAACCGGACAGGAATTCTTCTTCAACGTGTAGTTTTTTTAGTTGGAAACCGACAAATAGAGAAATAAATAGGGCCCCTACTGGTAAAGCGATATTGCTGACAAGGAAGTCAGCTATATCAAAAATAGATTTATTAAATAAGGTAATATGACTTAAAACACCAAAGGAAAGCGCACTTGGAATTCCAATAATGAATACAAGAATACCAGCAACCCATGATGATTTTTTTCGTTTTGCTTCATCTCCTTTCACCATAGCAGCTACGACAATTTCTAAAATAGAAAAAGCAGAAGTGAGTGTGGCAAAGAGGATTAAGATGAAGAAGATAAACATGAATACCGACCCAAAGGCAATTTCATTAAAAACAGCTGGTAAGACAACGAAAACAAGCCCAGGACCACTTGCAGGATCAAATCCAAGCGCGAAAACCGCTGGGAAAATAACCAGACCCGCCAGTAAAGCGATAAAAATATTCAACCCTACCACGGATAAAGCTGATTTGGTTAAGTCTTCATTTTTATTTAAATAAGAGGCATATGTCACCATAACTGAAATCCCGATACTTAAGGTGAAAAAAGCTTGTCCTAGTGCGAGGAGAACCGTTTGCTCAGATAAAACAGATGTGTCAGGCTTTAAGAAGAATTTGACTCCTTCCATGGCCCCATCTAATGTTAAGGAGCGGACTAATAATACCAGAAATAAAATGAATAGCGCTGGCATCATATATTTGCTTGCTTTTTCAATCCCTTGTTGAATTCCGCCCTGGACAACCAAAATGGTAATCAGCATAAAGATGAGTTGTGCGATAACGGTTTCATAAGGATTACTAATAATCGTGTTAAATAAATCTCCGTATTGCTGTTGTGTTAAATTTGAAAGTGAATTAGTTACACTACGGATAAGATAAGAGAGAATCCATCCGCCAACAACGCTGTAAAATGACAGCAGGATAATCGAAGCAATTACGCCACAGTAACCGATTAAGGTCCATGGAGTTCCTGGTGCTAGTTCTTTATAAGCTCGTACTGCATCTTTTTGTGTTCGTCTCCCGATAATAAATTCAGTAATTAAAATCGGTGCACCAATAATGAGGGTGAATAAGATAAACATCAGAAAAAAGAGTCCGCCGCCATTGGTTCCAACCATATAAGGGAATTTCCAGATAACACCGATTCCGATGGCTGATCCAGCTGCAGCCAGAATAAAGCCGAGCTTAGATGTCCATTGCTCTTGTGATTTGTTCATTTTTGTAAAAAACTCCTTTGAGAATATAAAGTAAGAGTCTATATTATAGCAAATAATAATGATAAATATAAGTTTGAGCCATCATTTGATTTTTGATTATTTTACAATTATATGATATAGTTTTATATTGCGTGAAATAGATGAAAAAATATATCGTAAATAGGAGTGTTACCATGACACAAAAATTCGAAATCGGTGCAGTTGTTACAGGAAAAGTTACAGGAATTCAAGCATACGGTGCGTTTGTTGCACTTGATGAATCAACTCAAGGATTAGTTCACATTTCTGAAGTTACTCACGGGTTTGTTAAGGATATTAACGAACACTTAAAAGTAGGCGATGAAGTACAAGTGAAAGTTCTTTCAATTGATGAAAAAGCTGGAAAAATTGGTTTATCAATCCGTGCTACAGAGGAAGCTCCAGAGCGTCCAGCAGCACCAGTTAGAAAAGCAGCACCTAAGAAGCGTCAAGCAGCTGTAACTAGCTATACAGAGTCTACTGAAGGATTCAATACATTAAAAGACAAGCTTCAAGAGTGGATTGAACAATCTCAACGCGAAGATTTAATTAAAAAATAATGTGTTTAAATCGGCTGATGATGAATCAGCCGATTTTTTTATAGGTCATGGTATATCATCTTATTCATTAAATGCTTTTTGCTTCCTTTAGTTCTAAATCCTGAAACAATGAGAAATTTCTTCAGAAGGCTCCAAAAGTAAATTATTCCACAATATGCCGTCTTTTAATCATGAAACAGTAATATTGTTTAATAAGCTACATTTAAAAGGAGGCTTGTAGGATGTCTCTTCATGACGATTCAGCGCAGTTGATTTCCAAAACGAATCAATATGGTGCCAATAATTATCATCCTTTACCAATTGTGATTTCTGAGGCTGAAGGAGCGTGGGTGAAAGACCCTGAGGGGAATCGTTATCTAGATATGTTAAGTGCCTATTCAGCTGTTAATCAAGGGCATCGCCATCCGAAGATTATTGCAGCGTTAAAAAAACAAGCGGATAAAGCCACTTTAACATCGCGCGCCTTCCATCATGATCAGCTTGGACCTTGGTATGAGAAGGTAGCTAAGCTCACCCATAAAGAAATGATATTACCGATGAATACAGGTGCCGAAGCAGTAGAAACGGCTATGAAGGCGGCGCGACGCTGGGCATATGATGTCAAAGGAGTGGAGCCTGATCAAGCTGAAATTATTGCTTGTATGGGTAACTTTCATGGGCGAACGCTAGCGGCTGTTTCGCTTTCTTCTGAAGAGGAATACAAACGAGGATTTGGCCCGATGCTACCGGGAATTAAACTGATTCCATATGGAGATATATCCGCATTAAAAACTGCTATCACACCACATACAGCGGCTTTTTTATTTGAACCAATTCAAGGAGAAGCAGGGATTCGTATTCCACAACCAGGATTTTTAAAAGAGGCCTATGCTTATTGCAAGCAGGAGCAGGTTTTATTCATTGCGGATGAAATTCAATCAGGTTTAGGACGAACGGGAAAGATGTTTGCCTGTGATTGGGAGGATGTTACTCCAGATATGTATATATTAGGGAAAGCACTTGGAGGGGGAATACTCCCAATTTCATGTGTTGCCGCTAATAAATCGATTCTTGGTGTATTTACCCCTGGTTCGCATGGGTCTACGTTTGGAGGAAATCCGCTTGCATGCGCTGTTTCTATAGCGGCACTCGATGTGTTAGTGGACGAACAATTAGCTCAGCGCTCGCTAGAACTCGGGCAATACTTTTTAAAGCAGTTAAAGAAAATAAAAAGTTCAGTTGTGAAAGAAGTACGAGGTCGAGGACTTTTTATTGGTATCGAATTAAACAAACCAGCTCGTCCTTATTGTGAAAAATTAAAAGAAGCAGGAATTCTTTGTAAAGAAACGCATGATACAGTCATTCGCTTTGCACCGCCGCTTATTGTAACAAAGGAAGAATTGGATTGGGCGTTCGAGAGAATTAAAAACGTGCTGAAGTTACTCTAGCTCAAGCTTTCATACAAAAGAGGCTGTATGAACGGCCTCTTTTGTATGAAGAACTTTTTTTGTATAGAGATTATCCATTATTTTTCTTCATTTTTTCTTAGCGGGTTGGACGTGTTTCGGGGTCTCTTGCAACTTCAGTGCTTGGTTTAAAGAGAAGACCAAGATTTATTAAACCGGCAATCCCTACTATTCCGTAGATAATTCGTGCTAATGCGGAACCTTGTCCACCGAATATAGACGCTACTAAATCAAATTGGAAAAAGCCAATTAGTCCCCAATTGATGGCTCCGATAATAGTAAAAACAAGTGCTAATCGCTGAATACCACTCATGATGTATCCTCCTTTTTATTTCAAAATCATTTCTGTATTATTTTGCTTGTTCTTGTACGATATATGTACGAATTAAAATTTTTTATGCGGATTTTTTGTATTTAATTGGAATTTTAGTCATAATGGTGAAAAGGGGTGGGGAATATGAAAAATTTTACTTTTAAAAATCCAACAAAAATTATTTTTGGTAAAGGTCAATTGAATACTTTACCGAAAGAAGTCTCCTCTTTTGGCCGAAGGGTGTTACTTGTATATGGAGGAGGGAGCATTAAGAGGAACGGTGTATATGAAGAGGTGCTATCTCAGTTAACTCAAATCGATGCGGTAGTGTTTGAGTTGAGCGGAGTGGAGCCAAACCCTCGGATATCAACGGTTCGAAAAGGTGTTGAGCTCTGTAAGAAGGAGGGCATCGAGTTTATTTTAGCTGTTGGCGGCGGAAGTGTGATTGATTGTACAAAAGCCATTGCTGCAGGGGCTAAATATGAAGGAGACCCTTGGGATATTGTTACTAGAAAAACAATGGTCCAAGGTGCTTTGCCATTTGGAACCGTGTTAACATTAGCGGCAACTGGTTCTGAAATGAATTCTGGTTCCGTTATTACAAATTGGGAAACGAAGGAGAAGGTAGGCTGGGGCAGTCCGCATACATATCCACAGTTTTCTATTTTAGATCCTGTTCATACATTTACAGTTCCGAAAGATCAAACGGTTTATGGGATTGTAGATATTATGAGCCATGTGTTTGAGCAATATTTTCATCCAGCAACTTATGCCCCGATACAAGATCGTTTTTGTGAGTCTCTGCTGTTGACGGTTATGGAATCAGCTCCTAAATTATTAGAAAAGTTAGATGATTATGATCACCGTGCGACCATTCTTTATGCAGGTACACTTGCTTTAAATGGTTCGCTTGGGGTCGGCTATCGTGGAGATTGGGCGACTCATAATATTGAGCATGCTGTTTCGGCTGTTTATGATATCCCGCATGGTGGTGGGTTAGCCATTTTATTCCCGCATTGGATGAAGCATGTATTACCCGATAATGTAGAACGTTTTAAGCAATTCGCCATCCAAGTTTTTGGAGTGAACCCAGAAGGTAAAACAGATGAAGAAACGGCACTAGAAGGAGTTGCATCGTTGTCTGCATTTTGGCGCAGTTTAGGTGCTCCGACTCGCTTAGCTGACTATGGAATTGATGATGCTCAATTAGAAACGATGGCTGATAAAGCGATGGTGTATGGTGAATTTGGTCAATTTAAAGTATTGAATCGTGAGGATGTTCTGTCTATTTTACGTGCTTCTTTATAAGGCTGATTGTTAGAGATTGCGGTGTTTTTCTTAAGAAGATATCTAGAAGAATTCGTTATATACGAAACTGCTTTTTAGCAAAGAGGTATGGATATAGAGAAGAGGAGGAATAGGGGCATGGCCTATGTACGTTTCGATTATTCAAAAGCATTAGCGTTTTTTGGACAACACGAAATGACGTATTTACAGGATGCTGTAAAAGTGGCACATCATTCTCTGCATGAAATGACAGGACAAGGCAATGCATTTCTTGGGTGGCTCAATTTACCTACCGACTATGATCAAGAAGAATTTTCACGAATTAAAAAGGCGGCTGCTGATATACAACGTCATTCAGATATTTTACTTGTCATTGGAATTGGCGGCTCGTATTTAGGTGCTCGTGCTGCGATTGAAATGTTGCAGCATAGCTTCTATAACTCATTGTCTTCGGGGAAAAGAAAAACACCGCAAATTGTATTTGTCGGCCATAATATTAGTTCTACATATATGCAAGATTTAATGGATGTATTAGCAGATAAAGACTTTTCTATTAACGTCATTTCCAAGTCAGGAACGACAACAGAGCCTGCGCTTGCTTTTCGTATTTTCCGTAAATTATTAGAGCAGAAATACGGAAAGAAAGAAGCGAAACAACGTATTTTTGTGACTACGGATCCCATAAAGGGTGCTTTGAAAAAAGTCGCTACGGAAGAAGGATGGGAAACGTTTATGATTCCAAATGATATCGGAGGGAGATATTCCGTGTTAACGGCAGTCGGTTTATTGCCTATTGCTGTTTGTGGAATCAATATTGATGACGTTATGCAAGGAGCGAAAAAAGCTCATACGGAGCTGCGTTCTTCTGAGCTTGATCAAAATCAGGCCTATCAATATGCAGTTGTGCGAAATATTTTATATCATAAAGGAAAAACAGTTGAAATGCTCGTTAGTTATGAACCAGGTTTACAGTACTTTGCTGAATGGTGGAAGCAGTTATTTGGTGAGAGCGATGGCAAGGATGGAAAAGGAATCTTTCCAGCAGCGGCTAATTTTTCAACTGATCTTCATTCTTTAGGACAATACATTCAAGAAGGACGTCGTCAATTATTTGAAACAGTTATTAAGGTAGAACGAGCGAGGCATGAACTTACTATCGAAGCGCTTGAATCTAATTTAGATGGCTTGAACTATTTAGCTGGTAAAACAATTGATTATGTAAATAATAAAGCATTTGAAGGAACATTGCTTGCTCATACAGACGGAGGAGTTCCCAATGTAGTACTGACGATTCCAGCGATGGATGCCTATACGTTCGGTTATCTCGTCTACTTTTTTGAAAAAGCATGTGCAATGGGAGGATATCTTTTAGGCGTTAATCCATTTAATCAGCCAGGTGTGGAAGCGTATAAGTTGAATATGTTTGCTCTTCTAGGTAAACCAGGTTATGAAGCTAAAAAAGAGGAATTAGAGCTGCGCTTATAATGATTTGGAGAGTGTCTTCCGTTGAAGGCGCTCATTTTTTTGAGAGCATGTTTGAAAGGTATTTGGCTACACTAAGAAAAAAATAGATAGAAGGAGTTTTAGTCATGATTGAAGTTTCATCCGAATTGGAAGGGAAAACATTTAGTTTATGGGATTTAGAACAAAAGCTGAAACCTCTTGGTTATGTAATTGGTGGGAATTGGGATTACGACCACGGTTCTTTTGATTATCTAATTAATAATAAAGATGGTTATCAATTTCTGCGTCTTCCATTCCAAGCTGTTGATGGGACGCTTGATCGTGATGGAACAAAAGTCAAGCTATTGCGTCCTTATTTGTTAGCACATCAATATGAAGGGAATTTAGATCAGGAAGGAACTACCGGTAATTTTTCTGCCTCCTTTAACCAATTTGCCGCTCCAGAAAATCCAGACGCAGATTTCCCAGAAGAGTATATTTCCCATGGGAAATCCCTTGTCCAAGATGTCGAAAAGGCATTGTTATAACGCTTAATAACTTTCTGCCATGATTAATAAAGAATCATTTGCTTGTAAGGGGGTGTGAGCAGGGGGTTTGAATCGTCTTTTGCCTCCTCTTATAATGCCAATTAAAAGAATATCCTGCTCTAACAAAAGATTGCTTAATTGCTGAAACGTTAGATGTGCCCATTCATGCTGCATAGCCAGTTCAGCAATATGAATGCCAAACCATTCTCCTTGAATTTCTACCGCTTGTCCCGATAGCAGGAAATGTAATATATATTCACTAGCGAACTTATTAGTTTCCACTAATCCATCTGCTCCAGCTCTTCTTGCATTCTCTTTCTGTTCTTGGGTTAAAATTTCTACTAGACAATATACATTTGGATTCAAACCTTTTACGGCAAGTAAGGTTAAAATAGAAAACATATCGGTCTGCATTTCATTTTGCTTAAAATCAGTCGTAATGAGGACCAGAGAGGCTTCTCTTATATTTGCTTTTAATAACACATCATCTACAGTTGCTCTTCCATGTACAAAATGGATATTTGTTCGTGGAAGGGGATGTTGTCGTAGTGTATTGTCAATTAATACAATGGCTTGTTCATGTCTCCTCTCATGAATTTCCTCAATAATTGTTTTGGAACGTTCATTCCATCCGACAATAATATAGTGGTTACTCCCATTAAAAGTTTTTGTGCCGTTTAAAAATTGTTCTTCTTTTGAAATGGCTACTTTAGCAATGGATGCAAAATAGGAGGTAAGAATGCCTACACCAGTTAAAATGAGTATAGTGCCAATTATTCTGCCGACTAAGGTTTTTGGTGCATAATCTCCATAGCCAACTGTTGCTATTGTTACAATTACCCACCAAATTCCATCGGTTATTTTAGGGAAAGTGTCTGGTTCAATTAAATGAATGAGTGTCCCAAATAGAAACAAAAATACGAAAACAATAGATAACAATTTCAATAGATAGGGGATACGTGAAAATTTACGGCTAACAATATTCGTATAAGACATTTTAGAAAATCCACCTTTCGAGCCTTTCCATAGTATGGGCAAAAAAGGAAAAGTTCATAAGGTATAAAACGAATAAATCCCCCCATTAGGAGGGAAGGCGAGTGGATTAACTACGCTTTCTAACATTAAAATTATCACTAATGAGCAGCCAATTTTGAGGGAAGGAAAGTCCTAATTTCCAATAGCTCATTCCCCGTAAGTTTAATTCTTTTAATAAATCGAATTTTGCTTGAATCGAACGAGCATCTTCAAACCAGACTTCATGTTTTTTTTTCGCTTGATCTTTGTAATGAAAAAAAGGAGCTTGTGCTTTTTCATCGTATTCAATCACTACTTGATTCGCAGCCGCAATTTGAATAGCACGTTGAGGGCTAATCGCTTTGGCTGTCGACCCTTGTACGAATGGAAGTGTCCAATCATAACCATATGGGTTGTGCCCCATTAAAATTTTTTTTGAAGGCATTTCAGATACGGCATATTCTAATACTTGGCGAACAGGGCCAATCGGTGATACAGCCATTGCAGGACCTCTGCTATAGCCCCATTCATAGGGCATAATCACCACCATATCAACAATTTCACCATGTGCTTTATAGTCATGACCTTCATACCAGCGCCCCTTTTGCTCCATGTTTGTCTTTGGCGCTAAGGAGGTTGAAAGGAGCCAGCCTTCTTTGTGGAAGCGTTCTTTTGCTTTTCGTAAAAATTGATTATATGTTTCTCGATCAGTGGAACGCAGATATTCAAGGTCAAAATGAATATGTTTAAAGTTGTATTTTTGTGCAGTCGTTGTAATGTTATTCAACAGTTTGTTTTGTATAGATGTATTGTTTAATAGGATATAACCAAGCTCTTCGCTAAATTGGCCATTTTCCAGGTTGTTGATGACCATCATTAAGATTGTCCGATTATCTCTAGCGATGTCTGAGAAATTACTTAGTATCGGTTCCTTTAATGAGCCATCCCGAAGTGCTTGAAAGCTAAAAGGGGCAAGGTGAGTTAAATAAGGAGCACTTTCTATGGCGGATGCTTCTAACGTTTTTGAAACAGTTTCATCGCGGGACTCCACATAACCGACAAATTCAGCTGTTGTTTTTTGACGAGCCGGGATGTAGAGACGAGTGTTAATGGTTAATTGGGCAGCAGGGGAAATGCCGTTGGCTCTTACAATTTGTTCATATGGAATGCTTGCTTTTTCTGAGATTGTATATAAACTGTCGCCTGGTTGTACGAAATGATAACTGCCGATAATCGGAATGACAAGTGCTTGACCGGTGACAAGATTGTTGGGATTTGGAAGCTGATTTGTTTGAATAATTCTATCGACACCGACGCTATATGTTTGAGCGATGCTAAATAACGTTTGACCTGGTTTGACAACGTGGATTTGCAATGTACTTCCCTCCTAAAACACTACGATATAAGAATTGTATGTGTTTGAATCACGATTCATGATGTATTAATTTGGCAATTATAATTTTTGAATGATGAAAGATAATAGTACTAGGAGGTGATAAACATGGCAAATAACAATAGCAACAACTTATTAGTGCCTGGAGTAGAACAAGCTCTTGAGCAAATGAAGTATGAAATTGCTAGTGAATTTGGTGTGAATTTAGGGCCTGACACAACTTCCCGTGCAAACGGATCAGTTGGTGGAGAAATTACAAAGCGTTTGGTACAAATGGCTGAACAACAACTAGGCGGTCGTTAATTAAACTTAATAAATATGGATTGAAAAAGAAGGAGCATGGTTCTCCTTCTTTTTCTTGTTTGTAAGGATTTGTTGATAATAAAGCGTTTTATAAAGTATAGGATGTTATTATTTTACTTATTGTACATAAAGATTTCAGCAATTTACATTAGACTTTATAGTGAACAAGCGATAGAATCTAGCTATGTAAGTAAAAAATGCTGAGGTGGCAAGATGAATTTATGGGAATTATTTGTAGCCGTTATTTTAGGGCTTGTTGAAGGACTAACAGAGTTTGCTCCTGTTTCGTCAACAGGACATATGATTATTGTCGATGATTTATGGTTAAAATCGCAAGAATTGCTAGGTAGTGAAGTTGCAAATGCATTTAAAGTTGTGATTCAACTTGGTTCTATTTTAGCGGTTGTTGTTTTGTTTTGGGGTCGATTTATGGACCTATTAGGTTTGAAGAAAAAAGAGGCTGCAAACGGTCCGAAGTTGAATTTATTACAAATTTTTGTTGGACTTTTACCTGCGATGGTGTTTGGCCTATTGTTTGAAGATTGGATTGATGAATATTTATTTTCTGTTGAAACGGTTGTAGTAGGTCTCTTTTTTGGAGCATTTTTAATGATTGCTGCAGATAAGTTCCGTCCAAAGGTAACGGCACAAACTGTCGATCAGATTACATATAAACAAGCATTTCAGGTTGGTTTGTTTCAGTGTATCGCCCTATGGCCAGGATTTTCACGCTCCGGTTCAACCATTTCAGGTGGAGTATTACTTGGGATGAGCTACCGAGCGGCATCTGATTTTACCTTTATTATGGCTGTGCCAATTATGGCCGGTGCGAGTTTATTGAAAATGATGAAATATTGGGAGTTATTTACACCTGATATGATTCCATTCTTCATTGTCGGTTTCGTAAGTGCCTTCATTTTTGCGCTTATTTTTATTAGATTCTTCTTACAGTTGATTGATAAAATTAAGCTTACACCATTTGCGATTTATCGTATTGTTATCGCTGTTATTTTAATGTTTATTATTTGGTAAAGTGCAAGGGCCTCCCCATTCGGTGAGGCTTTTTTTGGCTGTGTGAAACAAGTTTATGTTCATTTCATTATAGCTGAAAAGCGTGTGAGAACGTGGTCTCACACAAGCAGGAGTTAAAAATCAACAGAGTATTCCAATAAGCATTTTTATGTCGTTTTAACAGATGGAACCTATATATACGGAAATAGACAATATTCGGAAAAAGTATTACGATAATAGTAGTTCATGTCGAAAGGTCTGAAGATTGTGAAGTATATTGAGCCATCAGGAAAGTCATTTCGAGTCACCCTTTTAGCGTTATTTCTTGGAAGCTTTGTCACGTTTGCGGATTTATATAGCACACAGCCAGTGATTCCAATGTTTGCTAAACAATTTAGTGTGACGCCGGCTACAGCGAGTTTAACGCTTTCATTTTCGACGGGGACATTAGCCATTTGTTTGTTGATTGTTTCGTTTTTATCGGAAAAGATTGATCGAAAAAAAACGATGGGGATAGCGTTAACCTTATCTGCTATTTTATCAATATGTGTTGCTTTAACGTCTAATTTGTATACGCTCATTGCTATTCGGGCTTTGCAAGGTGCGGTATTAGCTGGATTTCCAGCAATCGCAATGGCTTATATTAATGAAGAATTTCACCCCAAAAGCTTAGGGTATGTGATTGGAGTATATGTGAGCGGTTCGAGTATTGGCGGACTTTCAGGCCGGTTGATTATTGGAGTACTAACAGATCATTTTTCTTGGCAAGCAGCCATTGGAAGCCTCGGTGTGTTAAGTTTACTCATTAGTTTCGCTTTTTGGTGTATGTTGCCTGCACCTCAACATACAGTTCGTCACTCTATTTCGCTTTCTTGGATGAAGCAATCGTTACTAAATAATTTGAAAAAACGAGAGCTTATTTGTTTATTTCTGATTGCCTTTTTTTTAATGGGCTCGTTTGTTACTGTTTATAATTATGTAGGCATTCCGCTTATGGAACCACCATATAATTTGTCACAAACAGTGATTGGTTTCATTTTCTTTATCTATTTAGTAGGTACATTTAGCTCGACATGGATGGGGAAAATGGCGGATCGGTTTGAACGGACAAAAGTAATGGTATTAGGTATTTTGATTATGGCTGTAGGCGCTCTCGTTACATTAGCTGCTCCTTTAGCATTGAAGATAATCGGTTTAGCATTATTTACATTTGGTTTCTTTGGTGCTCATTCGATTGCGAGCAGCTGGGTGGGGCTGCTTGCGGATAAAACAGAGAAAGCTCAAGCTTCTTCTCTCTATTTATTATTTTATTATGCAGGTTCGAGTATCGTTGGGGCTGTAGGCGGACTATTTCTGCATCGATTCGCATGGCCCGGCGTGATTGCTTCTGTATCCATTTTACTTATGTTGGCTATGATGTGTTCGTTATCGATTGAGAAGGTGAAGAAACGAGCATATTCACGCTCGTTCTGAAATATATTTTCTTGTACTACTAAAATGTATGATTGGTTGCTTAGAAGTAATCTCAGTTTAGTAGCCAATTAGTATAAGGAGAACAGAGTCTCTGTCTTAAAAGCGAACCAGAGTCGAGTTTTCTAATCAAAAGGGAAGTGTGTGATTGAATCCTAAAGCAATTATTCTAGTATTCTTAGTCGGAGTATTTGTTACACTCACCATTTTCACTTTTATAAATCCGAGAGGCCTAGAAAAAGTCGTGATTGAAGAAAAATATTATCCTCACTTCGGTGATGGGAAAGCCATTGGATTTGAAACAGAAAAAGTCATTTCTGTTTCGCAAACAGAAGAAGGGTCAAATTGTGCGATGGATTTTAGTAACGGTGAGACGTTAGAAATCGATTGCGATCGCTATATTAATTATAAAATTGGTGAAACGGTTTATATCACCTATGATAAAAAGGAGGTCATTGAAATTAGACGAAAGCGATGAAAAAGTAGAGACAGTAACAGAAAGTGTGATGAACGCGGTTAATGAACAAGCGGCAGCTACCGAAGAAATCAGTGCTTTTACGCACTCTTTATAAGAATTGGCTGTCGAAATGGAGAGCATAGTATATACGTTTAAAGTATAGGAATGATAGAGAAAAGGGCTGATTAAATGTCAGCTTTTTTGTCGTCTAGGAAACTATAAAATTCTTGAATTGTGGATAAGTGTTTCGATATCCAGTTCCAGCGCCTAGTCCCTCAAGGTCGCGGTCTGCCCCAGTCGATGAAGTCAAAGGGCGAACTTCGCCTTCTGGCTCTCTACTGCTTGTCGGGGCTAATCAAGGCGCTTGCGCTTTTGTTCTGTGAATTTTTAGATAAATGTTTAATTTGAGATAGGAAAGATAGTATACAAGGCGAATATGTATTAACAAAGTCATGTGGGATAATATGGTTATTGACCAGGTCCTATAACTAAGTTCTTAGTTTAAGAAAGCAGGTGGGGAAATGGAGACAGTGCTGCCGAAGCAAAAGCCAAAACGGAAGTGGAGCAGGCGAACATTATGGGGTGTGGCGATTCTTCTATTATTAGCTGTAGCAGCCCTTATTGCCTTTAATCTATATGTGACTAGATCTCTTCCAGAAACGAAAGGAGAGGTGACTCTTTCTGGGCTGTCACAATCTGTTGAAGTGATTCGCGATGCACATGGAGTTCCTCATATTCGGGCAAAAAATGAACAAGATTTATATATAGTGCAAGGCTATATTCAAGCGCAAGATCGTTTGTTTCAAATGGACTTAAGCAGAAGGCAGGCATCGGGGAGGCTCAGTGAAGTCGTGGGTGAAGCGACAATTGAGAAGGATAAATACTTTCGAACGCTCGGATTGCGAAGAGCAGCAGAAGCTTCTTATAATCAATATTCTAAAGAAGGAAAAGCTGTGCTTCAGGCTTTTACAGACGGAGTGAATTTGTATATTAAACAATTGCAGAAAAGTGGAAAGTGGCCGATTGAATTTACATTATTAGGATATGAACCAGAGCTCTGGAGTCCAGTCGATTCTCTGACGATTGCTAAGTATATGGCTTTTGATTTAGGCGGACATTGGGAAGACCAAGCCTTTCGACAGTATTTATTGCAAAGCTTCTCAAAGGAGCAAGCCTATGATTTATTCCCAAGCTATCCAGAGAATGCGCCATATGTGATTTCGAAAGAAGAATTAGATATTGAGCAAAGTTTCGCCAAAGCTTATATCCCTAATCAATTTAACGGCAGCAATAACTGGGTTGTTAGTGGTGAGAAAACTGAATCAGGCTCCGCTTTATTAGCTGATGATCCTCATCTTGGCTTAGCTACTCCATCGATTTGGTACCAAATGCATTTACAAGCTCCAACTATCAATGTAAGCGGTGTTATCTTTGCTGGTATTCCAGGAATTATTCTCGGTCATAATGAACACATTGCTTGGGGTGTGACCAACACAGGACCGGATGTACAGGACCTCTATATTGAAAGAAGAAATCCGGAGAATAAAAGTGAATTTTTATACGCAGGCAAGTGGAAAAAAGCGAAGATTATAGATGAACCAATTCAAGTAAAAGACGGAAAAACAATAGATTATCAAGTAACAGTGACAAGACATGGCCCTGTCATTTCTGAATTCGCTGGTGCAAGCGGAAAGAATACTGTTTTAGCGTTACGTTGGACAGCGCTTGATCCATCTACTGAACTGGAAGCCGTTTTAAATATGAATCGAGCAGAAAACTGGGATGAATTCGAACGAGCGCTATTTAAGTTTGAAACACCAGCCCAAAATTTTGTGTTTGCGGCTAAGGATGGCACAATTGCCTATAAGGCGAATGGTAAAATCCCAATTAGAAAGAAAGGGGATAGCTTGCTTCCTGTTCCAGGTTGGACAAAGGAATATGAGTGGGAAGGGTATATTCCATTTGAAGAGCTGCCAAAAACAATCAATCCAAAAGAAGGATTTATCTCAACAGCGAATAATAAAGTGATTGGTGACGATTATCCGTATCATATTAGTCATAATTGGGCGCAGCCATTTCGGCAAATGCGCATTCAAGAATATTTGAGAGCTAATAAGAAATTGACAGTAGAAGATATGCAGAGGTTGCAGATGGACGAAATGAATTTACAGGCGAAAGAATTTGTTCCACAATTTTTACATGTGTTGAATGGTTCAGTGGGTGTACAGGAAGAGAAAGCTCTAGATGCACTTCAAAAGTGGAATTATATTGATAATAAAGGTGCTGCAGCTCCCCTTATTTTTAATTTGTGGATGCAGGAAATAGGAAATGTGCTGTTTGCAGAAAAAATTCCAGAAGAGACATTGAAGTTATTCGGTGGTCGTAAGCAGGCGGTGGATCAACTGTTACGGAGAGCGTTAAATGGAGAGCCGGGACCATGGATAGAAGAAGCAGGTGGTTTAGAGCGAGTGTTGATGAACTCCTTGCAGACAACACTAAAGGAAATTGAAAAGATGCAAGGGGACAACGTTGCGAAATGGAGTTGGGGAGACTATCACCAAGTTCGCTTTAATCATCCGCTTTCAAGCGTTTCGCCGTTACAATACTTATTTAACTCTGATGGTAGTATACCAGTCGGAGGAAGTTCTGTTACGGTAAAGGCGGCTTCCTATCTCAATGATGGTACGGTTAATCATGGAGGATCGTGGCGTTTTGTTATTGATTTAAAAAATATAAGTGAGTCTTATCATACGGTTGGTCCTGGACAATCTGGACATGTGAAAAGCAAATGGTATCATGATCAAGCGGATGATTGGGTGGAAGGAAAGTATCATAAAACGGTTTTACACAATCCGGAAGGCGAGAAGTTAGTCTTAAAGCCTTGAGAGAAGCGAAGGATAAGAAAAAGGTGAGAAGCTATTAGTAGCTTCTCGCCTTTTTCGTGCTCGCTTCCTTATTTCTGATTGGCCGAGTGTAGAGATATGGGGTGAATCCGTGTCAAGTTTTATCCTACGCTTACTGTCCTCATCTAGCTGCGGCTTCTAGCCCCTCGAGGTCATAAGCTGTAATGCTCTGTGGCAAACTGCGCCACGTCACATTTCATCTTATGCTTGTCGGGGCTGAACAGTCGCCTCGCTTTTGTAGACGAAGCCTACTCAATAAATGCTTTTAATGTATCAAGAGCTTTCGTTTTTTGAAGAGCTGGACACATTTTCAAGGATAAAATAGCACTTTCAATTAGAAAATAACGGGGAGCATCTTTTAATAGTAATTCTTCTTGGACAAAATCAAGCAATTGCACATATTTTTTTCGCTCTGTATCATTTGGAAGTTTGGCAATTTCTTTTTTTAATATACCGATGCTTTGGAGTATTTCGTTTTTAGAAGATTGTTTATCATTTGAACAATCTGGAAACCAAGTATTGAATTGTTCCGGTGAGATTAGCTGCACTTTTCTTTGGCTCACATCTTCAACAAGTGTTGTTAGCCGGTCCGTACAATAACGAATTAATTCAGTTTCACTAAAATCTAAATTCGTTGTACTGTGATAAAGAGATTGGTGCTGCAAGATTCCGAAAAACATAATGGCGCAATCTAATAAATAGGGTTTCTTGTCTTCACCGAAGATATCTACAAAACGATTATATAACCAGCGTAATTCGAAAAATTTACTTCGTTTAATAAACTGTTTCAATTCTTCATCATTTGAAAAAAACACTTCTTCAACGAGTATGAACAATTTATTTCGTTTATGGGAATGCATGCGTAGTTCCATTTGTTTAATGAAAATTTCTATATCAGCAGGATCTTGTCCAATAAGCAATTCATTTCGTTCTTTTTCAAAATTTTTATGCAAGGAAATAAAGATTGCTTTTAGCAATTCGCTTTTTGAAGAAAAATAATTATAGAAAGTGCCTTTTGAAATCCCGCTATAGTCTAAAATGTCTTGAATGGATGTTGCTTGATATCCTTTTTCGACAAATAGCTGATGAGCATTCTTTAGCACTTGCTGCTTCCGCTCTTTCATTTGGATACATCACCTTTTAAAAATAATAAGAAAGCATGTTTAACTTGTAACTTTTAGACTATCGTTCTAAAAAATATACTATCTCATTTATATTCAGATGACAAATTGACTTGAATGGATATTGCCAAAATAGCATGAAAGGAGTATGATATTTTTGTATTAGAACAGTGGTATAAAAAAATGGACTCATAGTACAAGGAGGTCGAAAATATGAGCGATTCAGCAACTGCAAAGCGTCCACCGTATGGGATTATTGGAATTCTGTTAGCAGGTGCTTTTATTGCTTTTTTGAATGGAACGTTATTAAATATAGCCTTACCGTCTATTATGAAAGATTTTGATATTTCAGCGACGACTGTTCAATGGTTGGTAACGGGGTACATGTTAGTAAATGGAGTATTGATTCCAACAACAGCTTTTTTAATTCAGAAGTATTCTGTAAGGCATTTATTTTTAGTAGCTATGCTTCTATTTACAATTGGTACGGTTGCTTCAGCAGTCGCTCCTAGTTTTGCAATTATTTTAGCGGGACGCATGATTCAAGCCGCGGGTTCTGCCATTATGATGCCGTTGTTGATGAATGTTATGTTAACAAGTTTTCCGATTGAAAAGCGCGGAACAGCAATGGGTGTTTTCGGGTTAGTCATGATTTTTGCTCCAGCAATTGGTCCTACTTTATCAGGGTGGATTATTGAACATTACACGTGGAGAACATTGTTTTATATGATTGCACCAATTGCAGCGCTTATTGT
This sequence comes from Peribacillus sp. Hz7, assembly GCF_042136355.1. Taxonomy (NCBI): domain Bacteria; kingdom Bacillati; phylum Bacillota; class Bacilli; order Caryophanales; family Bacillaceae; genus Peribacillus; species Peribacillus sp. Hz7. The sequence goes on along the minus strand of NZ_JBHHJV010000016.1, from coordinate 50,257 downwards.
AATCTTCGCTTTCTTTATGCTCAAAGATAAAAAAGAGAAAGTAAATATTACACTTGATATACTTTCGCTTGTTTTATCGAGTATAGGATTTGGTGGATTATTATACGGTTTCAGTTCCGCAGGAAATAAAGGCTGGGGAGATATAGAAGTTTATGGAACGATTATTATCGGAGCGATTGCTTTAATCTTATTTATTCTTCGTCAATTGAAATTGGAAAGACCCATGCTCGATTTCCGCATTTATAAACATCCGATGTTTGCACTTTCTTCTGTTATTTCGATGGTCGTGAATATGGCGCTATTTTCTGCCATGATTTTAATGCCTATTTACGTACAAACGATTCGAGGCATTTCACCTATCCATTCAGGGTTATTAATGTTACCGGGTGCGATTGTTATGGGGATTATGTCGCCGATTACCGGTAAATTATTTGATAAACATGGTGCAAGAAGTCTAGCGATTATTGGATTAGTAATTACAGCTGTTTCTACGTACTATTTTAGTACTTTGTCGTTAACAACTCCATATTGGGAGCTGATTACACTGTACACCGTTCGAATGTTTGGTATGTCCATGGTTATGATGCCAATTATGACAAATGGATTGAATCAACTACCACAACAAATGAATCCGCACGGTACAGCTATGAACAATACCTTGTCCCAAGTGTCAGGGGCAATTGGTTCTGCTTTATTGGTTACGGTGATGTCTAAACGGACAGAAGCACATGCCGAAGAATTAATGGAATCTGCGATGAGTCAAGTAACGGGGCAGCCGACTGCTGAAGCGCTAGCAGCTATCAAAGGTGAAGTAATGGTGAAGGCGATGGTGGACGGAATCAATGATGCATTCTTAGTTGCTACTGTTCTTATAGGGGTAGCATTACTTTTATCGTTTTTCATTAAACGGGCTAAACCAGCAGAAGAAATATATGCTAAAGAAGCACCAAAACATGCTTAATGCAAAGGAGGCTGTCCCCAAAGTCATGAAAATGGCTTTGGGGGCAGCCTTCTCGTTTTGTTGAACTCAGATCATTCATTACTTTTTACCGTTCTCAAAAGGTATGTTTAAGACCAAAATGGAGGAAACTAGCCAGGGAAATGTCCTTCATCAGGGTCATGAAGGCCAAGATGGAGGAATTTAGTAAGGAAAATGCCCTTCATGGAAGCCATGAGCAACAAAATCCAGCAAAGGAATGGGCTGTTTACGGGACTCTCATTGATGCCTCTATTTTAGGAAATTTTTAGACACCCACCTTTGTATATCTGAAACATTTGATTTTTCAAAAAGGATGGAAATGAATGATCTAAACTAGGTATTTTTATGATTTATATTGAATATAGTAATTTTGGTCATTCTCTTTTATACCCTTTCCTTAGAGCTTATTGATAAATTATTAAAATCATATATTTAAAGGAAAGAATACAAAATTGGAAAATAGTTAATAGGAGTTATATAATTAATCTAGATTTCTACTTTTTATTTTACCAATTTTTCAGGATGTTATTCTAGATAAATATTATTACTTTATTAAAATTATTATAAATAAGTATTGATTTTTAATTAATATAGTTTATTATATTAATTATCAATAATAATTCTAATTAAGAGGTGACGTGAAGATGACGAAAAAATTAACGACAAGCTGGGGAGCACCAGTAGGCGATAATCAAAACTCTATTACAGCTGGACAACGTGGACCAGTTCTCATTCAAGATGTACATTTATTAGAGAAGCTAGCTCACTTCAACCGCGAACGTGTTCCAGAGCGAGTTGTTCACGCAAAAGGTGCTGGAGCGCATGGTACTTTCACCGTTACAAATGATGTATCGAAATATACAAAAGCGAAACTATTCAATGGTGTTGGAAAAGAAACAGACATGTTTATTCGCTTCTCAACAGTAGCTGGAGAATTAGGTTCAGCTGATACAGTTCGTGACCCACGTGGATTCTCTGTAAAGTTCTACACAGAAGAAGGAAACTACGATATCGTTGGGAATAATACACCTGTTTTCTTTATTCGTGATGCAATTAAATTCCCAGACTTCATTCATACACAAAAAAGAGACCCGAGAACGCATTTGAAAAACCCAACAGCGGTATGGGATTTCTGGTCACATTCTCCTGAATCTTTACATCAAGTAACCATTTTAATGTCTGATCGTGGTATTCCAGCTACTCTTCGTCATCAACATGGTTACGGAAGCCATACGTTTAAATGGGTAAATGCAGAAGGACAAGCGGTATGGGTAAAATACCACTTTAGAACAGAACAAGGAGTTAAAAACCTTGATGTGGACCTTGCTGCAAAACTTGCGGGGGAAAATCCAGATTATCATACAGAAGATTTATTCAATGCGATTGAACAAGGTGATTTCCCAGCTTGGAAGCTTTACGTTCAAATCATGCCTTTAGAAGATGCTGACACGTACCGCTTTGACCCGTTTGATGTAACAAAAGTTTGGTCTCAAAAAGATTATCCATTAATTGAAGTAGGACGTATGGTTCTAAATAAAAATCCAGAAAACTACTTTGCTGAAGTAGAGCAAGCAACATTTTCGCCAGGAACATTTGTACCAGGTGTAGAAGCTTCTCCAGATAAAATGCTTCAAGGACGCTTATTTGCATATGGAGATGCACATCGTTACCGTGTTGGTGCGAATCATAACCAACTTCCAGTTAATCGTCCAAAAGCAGAGGTTAATAATCATCAACGCGATGGTTTTATGGCTGGAGATGGTAATGGTGGACGTTCTGTATACTATGAGCCAAATAGCTTTGGTGGTCCAAATGAAGTACCTGAAGCGAAAGTTACTCCATTTGATGTAACAGGACAAGCTGCGCAAGTAGCATATGATCATGATGATCATTACACTCAGGCTGGTGACCTTTATCGCTTGCTAAGTGAAGAAGAGCGTACTCGTCTAGTAGCCAATATTGTAGGGGCGATGAAGCCGGTAGAGATTGAGGAAATTAAACTCCGTCAAATTAGCCACTTCTATAAAGCAGACCCAGAATATGGTACACGTGTTGCTGAAGGGCTTGGCCTAGCTGTGCCGCAACAAGCTTAATAGATTAGTAAAAAATAGGTATCCCCATATTGAGGGGATACCTATTTTTTTAAGATTTATCGTTAGAAAGATGAAACTTGGATACATATTGTGCAAGTGTATTGATTACGAGAGAACTTAGTTCATTATCAAAGCGTGTGTCTTGAATTAAGTGCACCATTTTCTTAGTGGACATATCAACATTTTCCACCGTACGGAAGTTTTGTTCGTTGACGATGGCAATGCTGCGAATGATATCACGCATCTGTTCTGTTACATTTGGTTGGGTTGCCGATGCTTGAGACATAGATGTTAATACATCACGTACAACGCGAATATATTCAGAACCTTTTTCCACTTCGTCGCTGCTGTTTTGAATAGAATTCTGAACAAGTGAAGAACTGTGTTCGATGTTTTCTAACGTATGTTTAATTTCCTTTGTTGCGAAAGTCGTTTGATCGGCGAGCTTGCGTATTTCTTGGGCAACAACAGCAAAACCTCTTCCATACTCGCCGGCGCGAGCAGCTTCAATTGTTGCGTTTAAGGCGAGCAAATTCGTTTGTTCAGCAATAGCATTGATCGTATTAACGATGCGTTCAATATTTTGAGAAGATTGTGTGAATGTTTCGGTTAAGGTGAGCGTATCATGAACCTTTTTCACAATCTCGCTCATTTTATCGTCAATGCCTGCGACTTGTTTTTGTGCTTCAAGCAATTGTTCCTGACTCATTTTTTCCATACCATTTAATGTTTCGTGAATCTGATCGACTTGATTCATAGCTTGATGCACGTCGTGTAATTGCTGCTGTGTGCTCTCTAACATTTCATTCATTTGTTCAATAACGGAATGGGAGTTTTGCTCAACGATAATGGTTCGCTTACGCAATGTTTGATTCATTTGTTCGACATCAAGTGCAGCTGATTTTACTTGATAAATCAATTCTTCTTGACTGTCTATGAAATTATTAACCCAGCGTCCCATAGCCCCCGTTTCATCATTGGAAAGCAATTCTTTTTTAACACGAATCGTTAAGTCACCGCCGCCTTCTGCGATTGTTTGAATCATTTCCGTCATTCGATTTAGACGATTAACAATTGGTTTTAATTGTTTTTTATGAAAATAGGAAGTGGCGAGTACACCGTATAAAATGTTAATGAGTAAAGCTAACCATGGCGGAACGAAAAAAGCCGTTAAAAGTTGATAGAGTACAATTCCAAGCATGGTAAGCAGGATGAAGCTTTTACCCAGACGAAAGCCGATAGAGCGTGTTCGATATACTTCTTCTAAATCACCTTCACACATCATCCCCCAAACATCAGGTGAACCAGGCAGCTGGAAAGTAACTCCTTTTCCGATGACGGGAATGTGGCGATAATCAGAATATCCGGGGAACTCAACGAATAGATTTTCGCCATTATCAATTGTATGTTGAACACCAGGATGTAATTTTTTTGTGGCAGGATCGGTGAAGCGAATTTCGAATTCAGTATGCTTCTTAATTTTTACAATCCCCCAATGTTTTGTTGTTACACCATCTTTTAAATTCTCCCCGAGTGAGAAGGTATGGTCTTCAAACCGGCTGCGGGATAATGCTACTCCTTGTGCGATAGATGGATCTAGATGAGAGTAGATCATAAAAATATAATTATCGCCTGAATCTTGATAAATATGTCCAGCTTCTCGTTGAATTAAATCCCCTATCACATCATTTGGAAGTCGACCGACTAGTATATAAAGGAGGGCACCATCTTTTATGACAGGCTGGAAAAATAAAATCGTAACTTCATCATGGAATTTGGAAGTGCGGGGTCCGATTTCTAATGTTAACGAATCCGTAAAGGGACCGTAAAGAAGGTGCTGCTCCGTTTCGATGACCCGCTCTATTGCTTTTTTATAGATTGGAGTTTGATTTGTATTGTAAGTGTGACCGATATGCTTTGGGTAGCTTGAAAAGACTACTTTTCCTTGTGGATTTAGAATGAATAATTCAGTAAAATATGTACTTTTTTCTTTGGAAACTTCTAAAAAGGAATTTAAATCTTGCTCAGAGATACGTTCTAATTCCTGCGCTCGTTTTTCTAAAGAAGCCCATCGCTCATTGGTCCATTCGTATAAAAGATTAACGCGAGTCTTCGCGATGCTTTCAAAAATTTCCTCGACTGACTCTTTAGATGAGCGATTCAACTTATACGACCACCATAAAGGGAGACCTTCTTTAAAATCTAACCAGTCAAAAAAGCCCATATGTATTCTCATTCCCTTCTGACTTTATTAAAAAAATGGTTCTGTTAAATAACGTTGTGGATTTTCGTTTCTTTTATTATGAATATTCAAAAAATAATATGTAATATTATTTGACATGTTTTGTTAGGAGTATTGTAGCATGAAAGTGTAGAAAGGGAAACAGCAAAATCAATTATGTTAGTTCTTTCGTATGATATAAGCGTTGATATTCGTTTTTTTTTTGTTAATCTTGTAGAGTTATTATTTAAAAAGAATAAAAGCTTAAGTATGGAAAATATAATGAGTATAAGAGGGGGCTGTAACACTTTTCACCGTAATGGAGGAATTGGAATGGAAGCGATAATGAGGAACTTCTTTCAATTTTTAGCGAGAAACAAACGCGTGAATAAGTGGGCTGCGAAATATGGGTTGCATCTAGGTGCGCAAAAATTTGTGGCAGGGTTATCTATTAAACAAGCAATTGAGCAAGTGCGGTTATTACATGAAGATGGACGAGTGGCGACATTGGACCATTTGGGTGAATTCGTAAAAAGTGAAGCCGAGGCAAGGCAGTCTGCTTATATGTGTTTGAAAGCGTTAGAGGCAATTGCTGAAGCGAATGTTCCTTCCCATTTATCTGTTAAGTTGACATCGCTTGGATTAGATATAAGTGATGATTTATGTTTTGAACAGATGTGTCATATTCTAAATAAAGCAAGTGAGCATCGGATTTTTGTTCGGATTGATATGGAGGATTATGCACATTGTCAACAAGCGATTGATCTCTTTAAGCGATTGCGGAAGATGTATGACGGAGTAGGTCTTGTTTTACAAGCTTATTTATATCGAACGGAACAGGATCTACGAGACTTGGGTCAAATCAGTGCCAACCTTCGTCTTGTGAAAGGGGCTTATAAAGAATCACCTGAAGTGGCTTTTCCAAAGAAAGTAGATGTAGATAAGAATTATTTAAAAATTATTAAACAGCATTTGTTAAATGGACATTATACAGCGGTAGCTAGTCATGACGAACAGATTATTCATCAAGTGAAAGAGTTTGTAAGAGAAAAAGAGATAAAAAGAGATCAATTTGAGTTTCAAATGCTTTTTGGCATTCGCGAAGATTTGCAAAAGAAATTAGCAAGTGAAGGATATACAGTACGCGTCTATGTACCGTATGGAAAGGATTGGTTCGGTTACTATATGAGGCGCTTAGCTGAAAGGCCGGCTAATGTTTGGTTTGTGATGAAGAATTGGATGAAATAAGAGGAGGAATGACGAGATGATATTTTCCTATAAACATGAACCATTTACTGATTTTTCTTTACAAGAAAACAAAGATGTTTTCATAACAGGTCTAGCTAAGGTGGGGGCGTGTCTCGGTCAAGAGTATCCGTTAATTATTGGGGGAGAGCGAATTTCAACAAAAGAAAAAATTATTTCGGTTAATCCAGCTAATCATAGCCAGGTTATAGGCAATGTGTCAAAAGCAAATAAGCAACTTGCAGAAAATGCGATGCAAGTAGCTGCGGAAACATTTAAAACATGGCGTAAGACAAAGCCAGAGATGAGAGCGGATATTCTTTTTCGTGCAGCTGCAATTGTTCGGCGTCGCAAGCATGAATTTTCAGCATGGTTAGTGAAAGAGGCGGGAAAACCATGGAATGAAGCAGATGCGGATACGGCAGAAGGAATTGACTTTATGGAATATTATGGGCGGCAAATGTTGAAGCTGAAGGATGGGATTCCGGTAGAAAGTCGTCCATCTGAATTCAATCGTTTTGCCTATATTCCACTCGGAGTAGGCGTTATTATTTCACCATGGAATTTTGCTTTTGCAATTATGGCAGGGATGACAACGGCGGCTGTCGTATCAGGCAATACGGTCTTATTGAAACCAGCTAGTACAACTCCAGTTATTGCAGCAAAGTTTATTGAAGTGCTTGAAGAAGCGGGTCTTCCCGCTGGTGTTGTGAACTTTATTCCGGGAAGTGGAGCGGAAGTAGGGGATTATTTGGTTGATCATCCGAGCACCCGTTTTATTAGCTTTACAGGTTCTCGCGATGTGGGGGTTCGCATTTTTGAACGAGCATCGAAAGTGCAGGATAGTCAAATTTGGTTGAAGCGTGTCATTGCGGAAATGGGAGGGAAGGATACGATTGTTGTCGATAAAGAAGCAGACTTAGAGCTTGCGGCGCAGTCGATTGTTGCCTCTGCATTCGGATTCTCGGGTCAGAAATGTTCAGCTTGCTCACGGGCGGTTGTTGTGGCGGATGTGTATGATACGGTTTTAAATCGCGCTGTTGAATTAACCAAGAAGCTAATGGTTGGTGATCCAGCTTATCAAGAAAATTTTATGGGACCGATGAATGACCAAGCGGCCTTTGATAAAGTTATGAGTTATATCGAAATAGGGAAACAAGAAGGGAAGTTGATGATTGGCGGCAAGGGGGATGATAGAGAAGGATGGTTTATTCAGCCTACTATATTCGCTCATGTAGAAGAACATGCACGTATTATGCAGGAGGAAATTTTCGGCCCCGTAGTCGCTTTCTGTAAGGCGCGTGATTTTGCTCATGCGCTGGAAATTGCGAATAATACGGAGTATGGTTTAACAGGTGCTGTTATTTCGAATAATCGTTCTCATATTGAAAAAGCACGTGAAGATTTTCATGTTGGAAATTTATATATTAATAGAGGGTGTACGGGGGCGATTGTTGGTTACCAACCCTTTGGTGGATTTAATATGTCAGGGACGGATTCAAAAGCAGGCGGTCCAGATTATTTGATTCAGCATATGCAGGGAAAGACCATTTCTGAAATGTTTTAAGATGCTTTTATATGATTAAATTCCCCTTCAGCGTTAATCACTATTTTTCTTCGTTGTCGTATTTTAGCAGGGTAAGTATGGTAATGAAGGGGGAAAAATGATGAATATAGATGGAAGATCTCCATGGTATCCTCAAGGAGTTAATTGGCAAGGGATGGGGCCAGGCGGCTATTGGCCGGGAACATGGCAAACAGGTTATTGGCCAGGCGGTCATTGGCACGGCGGAGGTCACTGGTATGGAGGCCATCCTGGAGGCTATTGGCATGGTGGATATCACGGAGGAGGTCATCATCCTGGGGGACAGTGGCACGGAGGATATTAGCTAGATAAAGGATCAAGCGTGTATTAGAAATGACAAAAAAGCTGTTCCTGAGTTTGGATCAGCTTTTTTTATATGCAGTTATTCCGCATGTAACGAGCAGTAAGCCCCTCTGATAGAAGCTCTACTTTAGGATGAAAAATTATATTCTTTTACAAAGAAATCGACCGTTCTTAACAAGAGATTAATAATTCTCCTTTATATTGTAGGAAAGAAGGAGAGAAATCTTTGTTGTCAGTTAGTTTATAACGAACGGGAGATGATTCAGTGCTTAAAAGGTTAATCAGTGGATTTTTAATGATAGTCATCATTAGCTGTATTTACCTCTATGCTCCTGAAGCGCCGCGCAATCAAGAAGAAACGGCATTGGCACAAACGTTTGTTGAAAATGAGGAATGGTTCATTCCGAATCGGCACATCCCAGATGATTTACATGTAACGGAAGTGGGGCAAAGTATTGCAGATTCTAAGGGTGAGCTCACATTGCTTGCAAAAGCAACAGAAATTGCACCTATTGTGGTTGGTCCTATTGAAGTTATGATTAAAGATGTGAAAGTCATTCGTGTTGTACCTGATAATAGCATGATGGACTTCTTTCAAGCTTATACGAAGAAACAAGAATTTGATATGATAAAGATGAGTGTCGAAATTCATAATACCTCCAGTGATACGGTACAGTTCACCCCGGTTACTCGTTTAGAAACGACCGATGGTGAGCAGAAAACCGAAGAAGATAATTTGTTTTTAGAAGAGATACAGGGGACATTCATAGGTGGAGATGTGAAGCGGGGGGATATTGGATTTATCCTAAATGATCAAGCCCGATCAACATTGCAAGGTATACACATATTTACAAGTGATGCGGTAAATACTAATGGAACCGTCTTCGAACAAGGGAAGAAAATTGAAATTAACTTTTAAATGGAGACAGCGATTCTTGTTTGAGGGGAATCGTTTTTTTATTTGGGTAATATTCGTGAAAAATGGTGATTTTATATTACGTTGTGGTTTGTTCGCTGAAAGAGTGAGATATTAGCGAATAAAATATTATTTTATCAGACTAATAGTTCGTATATAATGATGAGAAAGACGAGAGGAGAGGTGCAGATGTTTAAAACAAAGAAAGTGTTACTGTTAGGGTCAGGGGAGCTTGGGAAAGAGGTTGCTATTGAAGCGCAGCGTCTTGGTGTGGAAACCATTGCGGTGGATCGCTATGAACAAGCTCCAGCAATGCAGGTTGCTCATCGGGGTTATGTGGTTGATATGTTAGATGGAGAGAAAATTCGTGAAATCGTTGAAAGAGAAAAACCAGATTTAATTGTTCCAGAAATCGAGGCCATTGCGACTTCAGAATTATTGAAGCTAGAGGATGAGGGATTTCGTGTCATTCCAACCGCACGTGCAGCGAAGTTAACGATGGATCGGGAAGGAATTCGCCGTTTAGCAGCTGAAACATTAGGTCTTCCAACGGCTGGCTATCGATTTGCGGATACATATGAAGAATTCGTGCAAGGAGCGCAAGAAATTGGTTTTCCGTGCGTTGTAAAACCATTAATGAGTTCATCAGGAAAAGGGCAAAGTGTATGTGCGTCTGAAGCGGAACTTGCTAAGTCTTGGGAAATTGCGATGGAAGGCGGACGCGTACAAAATGGCCGTGTAATTATTGAAGAGTTTATTCACTTCGATTCTGAGATTACATTGTTAACGGTTCGTTCAGTAAATGGTACGAATTTCTGTGCTCCAATCGGTCACGTTCAAAAAGGCGGCGATTATATTGAATCTTGGCAGCCTCATAATATGACGGGACAGCAAATTGAAGAAGCGAAGCGAATTGCGAAGACGATTACAGATGAGCTAAGTGGATTTGGTTTATTTGGTGTTGAATTATTTCTTTCTGGAGAAAAGGTTTATTTCAGTGAGGTATCACCGCGCCCGCATGATACAGGTCTTGTCACGCTTGTGACGCAAAACCTATCTGAATTTGCCCTGCATGTGCGTGCGATTTTAGGATTCCCAATTCCTGAAATTACACTTATTACACCGGGAGCGAGCCGTCCGCTTAAATCAGATGAAGAATACGAGGACTATTCAATTACTGGAGTAGACCAAGCTTTATCTGTTCCGAACACACAAGTTCGTGTATTCGCTAAACCGGTTACGAAGATAGGTCGTCGTGTTGCTGTAGCGTTATCGACGGCTGAAACAGTAGAAGAAGCGAGAGAGAAGGCGAAGCGAGCTTTAGACTTCTTACATGTTGAAAAATAAAGGCCCTCTTTATCCCACACTTAACGGGCAGTAAGACCCCCACCTCAAGCTTATGAGGAGTCAAAGAAGATAGGTGGGGGACAACTGCCCGTAAAGGTCCGATTGGTTCAACTAACCATCAGTGGGGGGTGAAGCGAAACCCCCACTGATGGAAGTTTCACTTTATGCTGAATAGCTTTTCAAGTATAAATATGATAGTATTTAGCTTTACTTAAATAGAGGAAGTGACATATTGTGATTCACATTGAAATACCTGAGGCAGAGATTACAATTACACAGCGAAAACAAGTGCGAACAGCAGATGAGCCGGTAATTAAGGATATTTATGGATTTATTGATTTTCATCAAATTCCAAGAGATAAAGGCGGCATCTTCATGTTTTATAATGAAGCAGGCGAGCTCCTTTTTGTTGGGAAAGCTCGAAAGCTTAGACAAAGAATTAAAAGACATTTTGAAGACCAAGTTTCACCGATGAAACATCATCGAAAGGAAGTTTACCAAATTGATGTTTGCATCGTCGAGTCTCCGATGGAACGTGAGATTTATGAAACGTACATCATTAATGAATATCAAGCGAAATATAATATTGATAAAGTGTTTTTTAAATAATAATCAAAGAGTCAGAAACTTTAAAGTTTCCGGCTTTTTTTATTTGTAGGCGTTATTTTTTTGAGAATTTGTTAGATAACGTTGTTAATTTCATGCTTTAGATATAATAAAAATGCAAAAACTAAAAGAACGTTAAAATTGTAATGTTACATAGTATTTGTTAATATAATAATTAAGTAACATTAGATTGTGGGAGGAAATGGTGTGGAGTATGTCGATCCTATAAAAGACATCGAGAGTATTAATGCGATTAAACAAATTTTGCAACAGCAATCACAAAGAGATCTTTTGCTTTTCGTATTAGGTATTAATACGGGAATCAGAGTGAGTGAGTTACTGGCTTTAAAGGTGGATGATGTTTGGGAGGATTCTCATATTAAAGAATTTCTCCGTATTCGCGACACTAAGCATGAAGAGGCAAAGGCGTATTATTTAAATAATAATGTGAGAGATGTTCTCGAAAAATATTTGGCACAATGGAATTTTACCAGCAGTGATTATTTGTTTAAATCTAAGAAAAATAATCAACCGATTACACGCCAGCAAGCTTATCGAATTATTAATCATGCTGCCAAAGAAGTTGGAATTCCAGGGAAGATTGGAACACATACTTTAAGGAAAACATTTGGCTACCATGCGTATCGGAAAGGAATTGCAATCTCCATTTTAATGTCGATTTATAATCATCATTCTCCTGCAGAAACATTGCGTTATTTAGGGATTGAAAAGAATGAGGAACATTTAATTAGAGTAGACGTCAATTTATAGCGAAGCGAATTGTGATAAAACTATTTAACTCATAATAAAAACCTCCACAAGTATAAACTTGTGAAGGTTTCTAGAGTATTGCTCGTATAAGTAGTTATTGTTCATCGTTATAGGTTTCGAGCGTAGCAGTCATATTAACATTTGTTAAATCTTTAACGTAGTCTTCTATAACATGAACTTGCAGTGTTTCTTTATTTTTCATGAACTTGAATATTCCGTTATTAAAATCTGTGCCGAGTTCCTTAAAGAAAATTCCTTCAAACTCAACATTTTTTGTATGGTTGAAAGTAAGTCGGTATTGATCATTTTCTTTAATAAGATACGCACGTACCCCTTTTTCAAAATGTCCTTCTTGATCTTTAAGTGAACGAGACACAGATATGATATGAAGGTCAATAAATGGAATCTCACGTAATAAGGAGTTAATCACTGATTCTTTTGTGATTTGTTCCCAGCGGCTTTGCGCTGTTTGCCCCAGAACGATTTGTGTAATATGTTTCTCTCTTGCCACTTCAGCGATTACTTTGGTGACGGATCGTTTTTCATTATCTTTAATAATGAATTCTTCAGCGTTATGCTGTTCAGCTAATTGCTGCCATCTCGTAATATAAAATGATTTTTCTGCATCCAATTCATCGAAAGGCTTTGGATCAATCGTTAGGATATAGAGCGGGCAGTCAAGCATGCTCGCAATCTTACAGCCACGTTGAATGAGGCGTTCGCCATTTGGTCCATAATAAACGCAGACGAGGATGCTCTCATCCATGCGTCCCTTGATCTTCTTCATGATTTAGTTCACCTCAATAAATAGATGGGAATGAAACAAGTTAGTAAGTATCGTTAGACTATGTATGACTATAGCTTATGGTTCGGTTACAGTCAATTAAATTTATAAAGAATAAGGAGGGAGCCGGATTGTCTTGGTTACACATCATGATTGTAATTCCATTTATCTTTGCGCTATTTGTACCATTTCTATATAAATTCTTTACACCTCGAATTCATACAGGGTGGTTTGTATTCATTGTGCCGCTTGTATTATTCTTATCTCTTCTAAAATACATCCCTGCCATCGCTGACGGAAAGACTGTCTATCACTCCGTACCGTGGATGCCATCTTTAGGAATTAATTATACAACCTATATGGATGGGTTGGGGCTTATTTTTGGACTTTTAATTACCGGAATCGGTACATTAGTTGTTCTTTACTCCATTTACTATATGTCCAAACACCGTGAATCCCTTCATAACTTCTATGTGTATTTGCTGTTATTCATGGGAGCAATGCTTGGAGTTGTTTTTACTGATAATGTTTTAGTTTTATATGTATTTTGGGAAATGACTAGTATCTCCTCGTTCTTATTAATTGCGTATTGGTACCAGCGGAAAAAGTCTCGCTATGGTGCTCAAAAATCTATGCTTATTACAATATTCGGTGGTTTGGCGATGCTTGCTGGGTTTATCATGCTATCCATGATAACCGAAACGTATAGCCTGCGAGAGATGTTCAATCAAGTAGACGTCATTACTGCACACTCTTTATTCCTTCCTGCAATGCTTTTAATTCTATTAGGCGCTTTTACGAAATCTGCCCAGTTTCCATTTAGCATTTGGCTGCCAGATGCCATGGAAGCACCCACACCAATTAGTGCTTATCTGCACTCTGCGACAATGGTGAAGGCTGGTATTTATTTGGTAGCTCGGTTTACACCCATCTTTGGCGGAAATGCGGAATGGTTTTGGGTAATTTCGAGTATCGGGCTCATCACTTTGTTGTACGGTTCTATCAATGCGGTTAAACAAACGGATTTAAAGGCGTTATTAGCTTATTCGACCATTAGTCAATTAGGACTAATTATGTGTCTGCTTGGATTGGGATCTGCGGCTCTTTATTTCGGATATGGGGATGAGGCAACGGTCTATGCAGCGGCCATTTTAGCAGCTATCTTCCACTTAATTAATCACTCCACATTTAAAGGCAGTCTGTTTATGGTCGTTGGTATTATTGACCATGAAACAGGGACCCGGGATATTCGAAAACTGGGTGGTTTGATGGGGCTTATGCCGATCTCCTTTACACTAACCATCATTGGAAGCTTTGCTATGGCGGGGTTACCCCCATTTAATGGCTTTTTGAGTAAGGAGATGTTTTTTACAGGTGTCTTGAATGCCTCTCAAATGAACATATTTAGCATGAATACATTCGGCTTACTCTTCCCAACGATTGCGTGGATTGCTAGTGTATTCACGTTTATTTACTGCATGATTTTACTGTTTAAAACATTTACGGGAAGGTATCAACCAAGCAAATTAGAGAAGGCAGCGCATGAAGCTCCGTTAGGTATGTTGATTTCGCCTATTCTGCTAGCCTCGCTTGTCATTCTTATTTTCTTTTTCCCAAATGTGCTTTCCCATTATTTATTACAACCTGCGTTAATTGCCATTTTACCAATCTTTGCTCAAAGCGGTGGCATTGATGTGAAGATTAGTGCTTGGCACGGTTGGAATACAGAGTTATTTATGACGTTGGGGATTGTAGGACTGGGAACCTTCATGTACATCTATTTGAAAAAGTGGTCCGGGGTATACGGCCTGTTTTCTCAAAGGTGGACGCTCAATGCTGGATATGATTTTGCGATTGAGAAGATGGAGAGGTTTTCCCAAGGATTCACAAATCGATATATGACTGGTTTTATTAGAGATTATGTTGTGTACATTTTTGCAGTGCTGATTGTTATGCTTGGTGGTTCTCTTTGGTTATTTGATGGAATCGCGATAGATATTTTAAATGATGCTCCTATTAGTCTATACGAAGGAGGAGTAGTTGTCGGGATGATTATTGCGGCAATTACCGTTCCGTTAGCTAAATCCAGGCTGACAGCCATCATTGCTGTTGGGGTGCTTGGCTATCTTGTATCTATGCTGTTTGTCATCTTCCGTGCACCTGATTTAGCTCTTACTCAATTGGTTGTTGAAACGGTGACGGTTGCTCTATTTTTATTGTGTTTCTACCACCTGCCAGAATTTCGAAAAGAAACGGTTCGGATGCGATTTAAGTTAACTAATTTAATCATTTCTATTGGAGTGGGAGTAATTGTTACTATCATCGCATTGTCTGCCAATAGCACAAGGCTTTTTGAACCAATCTCAAGCTACTTTGAGAATTCTTACGATCTTGCAGGTGCTAAAAACATAGTAAATGCTATCCTTGTTGATTTCAGGGGTATTGATACGATGCTGGAAATATTTGTTCTGTGTATTGCGAGCCTTGGAGTGTACACATTAATTAAACTTCGATTAGCGGGGAGGGATTAAGCATGAAGAAGCCTAATGACATTATTTTGCATGCTGTCACAAAAGTGGCTGTACCGATTATCCTTGCCTTCTCGTTTCATCTTTTTTTCTCGGGACATCATAATCCGGGTGGAGGATTTATCGGTGGGCTAGCGATTGCCTCCGCATTGACGCTTTTATTTCTTGCTTTTGATATTGAAACGGTGCGTGCCAATATTGGTGTAGATTTTAAAGTAGTTGCAGCAATTGGCGTTTTGCTTGCGGTACTAACTGGGGTAGGGTCATTTTTTTTCGATGCTCCATTTCTAAGTCATACATTTGATTATTTCAATCTTCCTATCTTTGGGAAGACAGAGCTTGCAACAGCTGTTCTTTTTGATATCGGGGTTGCGTTAGCTGTTATTGGAACGTCTGTTACGACTATTTTAAGCATAAGTGAGGATCGATAAAGATGGAAACGTTAATGTCTTTCCTTGTTGGGATATTGTTTATGATCGGCACATATTTAATTTTGGCTAAAGGCTTATTAAGAATCATATTAGGAACTTCTATTATCAGTCATGCAGTCCATCTGCTCATTTTAACAATGGGGGGACTCAAGACAGGGGGGCCTCCGTTATTAGGTTTGAAAAATACATCCTATACGGATGCCCTGCCACAAGCCCTTATTTTAACAGCAATTGTGATTAACTTTGCCGTAACGGCTTTGTTTTTAGTGCTAAGCTATCGCGCGTATAAACTTGTGGGTACTGATGATGTGGGTCAAATGAGGGGTAATGCGGATGAATAATATTGTGATTTTGCCAATCATTATCCCATTAATAATGGGGATGATATTGGTAATATTTAGGGGAAATATTCAATTTCAACGGTGGATGAGTCTTATTGCCATTGCAGCTGTTGGGAGTACATCAATTTATTTGATGACTCAAATTAAAGAGCATGGTATGCAAACGCTGCAATTGGGCGGCTGGCAGGCTCCTTTTGGAGTGAGCATGGTAGCGGATATGTTTGCTGTATTACTGCTTATTACAACGAGTTTTGTTGCCTTTTGTTGTTTAATATATGCGTTCGGTTCGATTGGGAAGGAGAGGGAGTCCTACTATTTTTACCCGATGTTCTTGTTTCTTCTTACAGGTATTAATGGGTCATTTTTGACAGGAGATATATTCAATTTATTCGTCTGCTTTGAAGTGATGTTAATTTCTTCTTATGTCCTTTTATCTTTAGGAGGAACGAAGATACAGCTCCGGGAGTCTATTAAATATGTTCTTGTGAATATCATTTCTTCTTTTCTCTTTTTGCTTGCCGTTGCCTATTTATATGCGATGACAGGCACGTTGAATTTAGCTCATCTATCTGTACGTATAGCAGAGGTTGGGCAAGATGGCTTGATGACTACCGTTGCTATTTTATTTTTAATCGTATTCAGCCTGAAGGCAGCGCTATTCTTATTCTTTTGGCTGCCGGGTTCTTACAGTGCTCCCCCAACAGCGGTTGCAGCGGTTTTTGCAGCATTGCTCACAAAGGTCGGGATGTATGCGATCTTTCGAATGTTTACGCTCGTATTTTATCATGAACCTCAAGTTACCCATTTAATCATTGGGATACTAGGGGGATTAACGATGGTGCTTGGTGCATTTGGAGCAATCGCTTATTGGGATATTAAAAAAATATTAGCGTATAACGTAATTGTCGGAGTTGGCCTGATTATGTCTGGCCTAGCTGCTTTTACATCAACGGCGATTACTGGCTCTATATACTATCTTATCCATGACATCATTATTAAAGCCCTTATCTTTCTTCTAGGGGGTACGATGATTCATTTAACAGGTACAAGTAATTTGAAAGACATGAGCGGATTAATTCGTACACATCCCTATGTAGGATGGATGTTCTTTATCGCTGCTCTATCATTAGCAGGTATACCGCCTTTGAGTGGTTTTATCGGTAAAGTATTGATTACAAAAGGAACGTTTGAAGCGAGCTATTTTTGGTTAGGCGGTATAGGTCTGTTAACAAGCTTGCTAGTTTTGTATTCGGTTATGAAGATTTTTATGAACGGTTTTTGGGGAGAAACGCTTTTGAGTGAGGATATGGAGAAGGGAACTACAAAAGGATTAATGTTCCCTATGGGATGTCTCCTTGCTGCTACTGTTGCATTAGGCTTTGGTGCAGAGGGGATTCATGAATATGTGAGTATGGCAGCAGAAGGCTTATTACGTCCTGAACTATATATTGAAGCTGTATTAGGAAGAAATCCAATGCCTTAGAGTTCTACTTTATATGATATATGATTGAAAGGGGGGAGTTCATTGTCCATCCAAGTATTAATTAATTTATTTCTTGCTGCCCTGTGGATGTTTCTCCAAGATGAATTAAGCATATTGACTTTTTTCAGCGGCTATTTAATCGGGTTAATTGTTTTATGGATTTTACGTCACTTTTTTGCTAAACCTTTTTATCTTAGCAGCTTTGTGGCTGTATTCAAATTGTTCCTTGTCTTTATTTACGAATTGATTACATCAAGCCTCCTTGTTATGCGGCAAGTGTTACGGCCAAAGATCAATATTACACCCGGAATTATTACGCTAAAAACAGATTTAGAAGGAGAGTTGGAAATAACTTTACTTGCTCTGCTCTTAACATTGACTCCTGGTTCTGTCGTTTTGGAAGTATCTCAAGATGGGAAGGTCTTTTATATTCATGCGATGGACATTCCTGAATCAAGCGATGCAGTTTATCGATCACAACATAAATTCGAAAAGGCCATTAAGGGGGTAACACGCAAATGGTGGAATTAGTTTTGATGAGTTCGTTGTTTTTGTTAATCCTCTCTATTTTACTTACTCTTTATCGAGTTATTAAGGGACCTTCGATGCCTGACAGAGTGCAGGCATTGGATGCGATTGGTATCAATTTACTTGCTGGAGTAGCAATTTTTGCTGTCCTGCTTAGAACGTCAGCTTTTTTAGAAATTATTCTGTTAATCGGCATTCTCTCGTTTGTTGGAACGGTGGCCTTTGCTAGGTTTATTGAAAGAGGTGTGGTCATTGAACGTAAGCCTGCCGATTGAAGCGATAGCGGTTATTTTGATTTTTATCGGAACGGTGTTCGCTTTTTTAAGTGCAATTGGATTAATTCGATTACCCGATGTGTACACTCGTTCCCATGCAGCATCAAAAAGTGCGACGCTTGGTGTACTTTGTGTCTTATTTGGGACGTTGCTTTATTTCTGGATTACAGAGGGCGTTTTTAGTGTCCGTTTACTTCTTGGAATCTTTTTCGTATTCCTAACGGCTCCTGTTGCAGCACATGTGATTTGTCGTGCTGCTTATCGTTCTAATGTAGAATTGGCTGAAGAAAGTGTGCAAGATGATTTGAAAAAAGTGATGCAAGAAAAATAAAAAAATGAAGGGTTACTCTGTAATATTAAAGACAGGTGATTGCACATTAGATACTTAGAATCAACATTTGTCTATAATGTTGCACATTATATTATATATGGTACATCACTATTCATATAGTGGTGTATTTTTTATTATAAAAGACCTCTAGATGACCTCATTTAATACAACAACTACACTCTATATAAAATGATTCACAAATACATAATGTAATTTTCTGTTCATCTTCTGTTCACATAACCATTATAAACTAAGGATGTCAAAAAGAGATTGGAGGAATTAAGATGAACATTGCTTGGAAAGAAATAAAGAAAAATAAAATAAGATTTTTGATTTTAGGCTCAATCGTTTTTCTTGTTAGTTTATTAACATTTATAATATCAGGTTTAGCAAATGGATTATCTCAAGACAATGCTGCATTAATTAAAAATCTACCAAACGGACAGTTTTATATGACTAAAGATGCAAACGAAACTTACAACCTGTCAAGAATTCATAGCAGGACCCAAGATGAAATATTAAACAAACAAAGTGATGCTGTAGCTTTTTCAATTCAAATGGGGTTTTTAAATGATCATGAGGAGAAGCAACGAAGCATTGCCTTTGTTACTTCGACCCACTCAGAGTTTTTTCAAAATGTGAATAAAGGAGAAATCATACTAGACCGTTCTATGGAAGATGAGGGGATAAAAATTGGGGACATTTTAACGAATAATCAATACAAGGGCCAATTTATTGTAAAAGGTTTTGTAGACCAAAGTAAATTCAGTCACGCACCAGTCGCCTATATCAGTGTAGAAGACTATAAAGAAATGTACAAGGTCAACGAAATGCAATTACTTTTCATACCGGGAGATGATTCCACACAGGTAGCAGCTGATTTACAATCATTTTCGAAGAATGAGTTCCTTAATACCATTGCGAGTTATAAAGCGGAGCAGATGTCCTTGAATATGATTATTTGGTTTTTAGTTGTGATTAGCGGAATGTTATTTGCTATCTTTTTCTATATGATGAACGTTCAAAAAATAGGTTTATACGGAATCCTTAAAGCAATTGGTGTCAAAACGAGTGTCTTGTTTAAAATGATGTGGACCCAAATGGTTTTTATAACCATCATTGCACTTTGTATATCCATTGTGATTAGTCAAGTTTTTAATTTGATGGCACCTAAAGGAATGCCTTTTCATTTAACCCCTGAAGCTACCATTCAATTGTCAATCATCTTCTTAATAATCGGATTTATTGGAGCTACTCTTTCAGGTATACAAATAAAAAAAGTCGAACCATTACAAGCCATTCAACAAGGAGAGAGTTAATATGTCTATACTTACAATAGATGAAGTTAGGAAAACATTTATAAATGGTGAAGTGAAGGAAGAAATCCTAAAAGGAGTTCATCTCTCCCTGAGAGAAGGAGAAATAACCGCATTAATGGGTGCTTCAGGTTCTGGTAAAAGCACACTCTTAACTATAGCGGCTGGACTTCAACCTGCATCAGATGGGCAAATTATATTTGAAGGGGAGAATTTGACTACTTTGAATTCAGAGCGAGTTCGGAAAATACGCGCGAGTAAATTTGGTTTCGTCTTTCAATTTGCACATCTCGTTCCTTTTCTGACAGTTGAAGAGCAACTGATGCTCATGCTGGATGTGTCTGAATCGAAACTTGAGAAACGGGAACAAAAAAAAGAAGTGAACAAACTACTGAAATTAGTGGAAATGGATCATCGGAGAAATGCCTATCCATCTTCTTTATCAGGTGGCGAAAAGCAGCGTGTTGCCATTGCTCGTGCTGTGGTCCATAAACCAAAAGTTCTTTTTGCGGATGAACCAACTGCAAGTTTAGATTCAAAAAGGTCTAAAGATATTATGATATTAATTCGAAATCTATCTAAAACCCTAAACTTAGCGACTTTAATGGTCACACATGACGAAGAAATGCTTTCTTATGCAGACCATATTATTAAAATGAGTGATGGACGGATTTTGCGAAGTATAAAATAAATTTATTTAATAGTGATAGGAAAAGTATGGTATCTATTTATTAAGTGTATATGTATTTTAGTCATAGGAAACTGAAATTTTGCCACTTAGATTTCCTTGCTTTTCAATCGTTAATGATTATAATGCAAGTAATTAGACATAGTCATTTTAAAGGATATAGGAGCAAACATTTATGACAAGTATTCTAATTGTTGATGACGATATCAATATTTTAAAACTTGTAGATATTCACTTATCTGAACAGGGGTATAAAGTATTCCAAGCAAAAAACGGTATTGAAGCTTTGGAAATTCTTCAAAAGGAAATGTGTCATTTAGCTGTAGTCGATATAATGATGCCTTTTATGGACGGCTATGAACTCACGAAAGAGATTAGAAATAGGTATGATCTTCCTGTCATCCTTTTAACTGCTAAAAATCAAATTGAAGATAAGGAACAAGGATTTCATGCGGGGACGGACGACTATCTAGTCAAGCCATTTGAACCGAAGGAATTAAGTTTCCGAATAAAAGCTTTGTTACGGCGATATGACAATCATCCAGACGAAAACATTATACGAATCGGAAATACAACAATTAACAAAAAAAGTTATGAGGTTCAAAATGGAGATCGAACCATACTTTTACCTTTAAAAGAGTTTGAACTTTTGTATTTTCTCATGTCAAATCCAATGCAAGTGTTTTCCAGAAATCATCTCATTGAACAGATTTGGGGTTTAGATCATCAAGGGGATGAACGAACAGTAGATGTTCATATTAAAAGATTGCGAGAACGTTTTTCAAAATTGACAGATGATTTTCAAATTAAAACAGTGCGTGGAGTCGGATATTCATTGGAGGCAAAACGCGGATGAGATCTCTTTATGTAAAATTTGTTGTGATTACCATCGGAATCATGATTATAAGCAGTGTGACTGCCTTTTTACTTTCTAATGCTTATTACCAACAAAAATTAAAGCCCTATAATGATCAAAAAAATACGGTAATCGCTCAATCTATCGCTTCGTTTGTGAACGATTATTCAGGTGTAGACCTCCAAGACTATTTAGAACATATTTCTACCATTGGATATCAGATTTATTTGGTTGATCCTGCTGGTAATGAATCTTATTTTGGTGCATCTTTTAGGGATAAAACTCTTTCTGTTTCAACTAAAGAGTATGTATTAAATGGTAATATTTACCACGGGATTCTTGATTTTCCAAATAGAACATTTGTAACTGGCTTTTTTGCAAATGAACTACAAAATACAATCGGTGTTCCGTTGGAATATAAAGAAAAAAACTATGCACTATTTATTAGACCAGATATCAAACTTCTCTTTAATGAAATGCACTATTTATTTGGTTCGATCCTTATACTGTCTATCGCCTTGAGTATTGTTATGGTAGTGTTTAGTACTAAGTATTTAGTAAAACCGATATCAAACCTAACGAAAGCGACCAAATCACTTGCAAATGGTCAGTTTAATGTAGACCTCTCAGTTAATCGTCATGATGAGTTAGGAGAACTGACTCATAGTTTTTTAAGAATGTCGAAAAAACTAGAACAAATAGATGACGTGAGGAAAGAATTCATCTCAAATATATCTCATGATATACAGTCACCACTTTCGAATATTAAAGGATATACGAACTTACTAGAAAATGAATCAATAAGCCAAGAAGAAAGAAGCCAATACATTTCAATCATTAACGGTGAAATTAGAAGACTTTCTACTTTAACAAAACAATTATTGCTGCTCGCCTCGTTAGATCGAAATGAGGATATTATGAAGAAGGAATTCTTCAACGTTGGTCAGCAGATGAGGGAATTGGTTCATCATTACCAATGGTTAGTAGGTGAAAAAGGTATTATGCTTAGCTACTCCTTACCAGATATTAAGATTACTGGGGATCCATCCTTACTTAATACGGTTTGGGATAACCTTTTATCAAATGCCATTAAATATAATAAACCGAACGGTAGTATAGATATATCAATAGAAGATAAAGGAGAATTTGTCTCCGTAACTTTTGAGGATACAGGAATAGGGATGAAAGATACGGAACTAAAAAGGATATTTGATCGCTTTTATCGAGCAGATATAGCACGTACAAGAACTGTTGAGGGGTCAGGCTTGGGTTTATCGATTGTTACTACAATTGTCAAACTGCATGGGGGGCATATTATTGTGAATAGTGAAGAAGCAGTAGGGTCTACTTTTATTATAGAAATACCAGTTTAGGTAGGCGTAGAAGAGATTGCAAAGGATTCTATTTAAACTATATGGTGCGTTTTGGTGAAGAACACACGATAATTTTTGTTGTGGTAGTAAATGAGGTCATATGTAGTACAAAAAGGGATAGATAAGGCAGAATATTATCTGCTGTATCTATCCCTATCTTTTATCACATGTAGTGTGCAACATCCTATACAAATCCTTTAATACATGTTGCCATATTCTTGTGTTATTACTTTCTTTGCTGTTTTCCAACCAGTCCAAATAAAATAATGGCGACAATAGAATCATAGGCTTCGGAAATGGTAGTGCTGTTATCGAGAAAAAAGTGATGTTCCAGTGTTGAATTTATCGCATTCATAATAGGTTTCATAATGAGCGGACATTTTGATGCAGGGGCTGTTCCAAAAGTCATGAAAGTGGGTTTCGGGGCAGCTCTCCCGTTTAATTGAACAATCATTCTCTTAGATCATTACTTTTTTACCATCCTCAAAAAGTGCGTTTAAGGACAAAAACCAGGAATCTAGCCAGGAAAATGTCCTTCATCAAAGTCATGAAGGACAAAACTCGGAAATCCAGCCAGGAAAATGTCCTTCATCAAAGTCATGAAGGACAAAACTCGGAAATCCAGCCAGGAGAATGTCCTTCATCAAAGTCATGAAGGACAAAACTCGGAAATTCAGCCAGGAAAATGCCCTTCATCAGAGTCATGAAGGACAAAACTCGGAAATCCAGCCAGGAAAATGTCCTTCATCAAAGTCATGAAGGACAAAACTCGGAAATCCAGCCGGGGAAATGTCCTTCATCAGAGTCATGAAGGACAAAACTCGGAAATCCAGCGAGGAAAATGTCCTTCATCAAAGTCATGAAGGACAAACTCAGAAATCCAGCCAGGAAAATGCCCTTCATCAGAGTCATGAAGGACAAAACTCGGAAATTCAGCCAGGAAAATGTCCTTCATCAAAGTCATGAAGGACAAAACTCGGAAATTCAGCCAGGAAAATGTCCTTCATCAGAGTCATGAAGGACAAAACTCGGAAATCCAGCGAGGAAAATGTCCTTCATCAAAGTCATGAAGGACAAAACTCAGAAATCCAGCCGGGGAAATGTCCTTCATCAGAGTCATGAAGGACAAAACTCGGAAACCCAGCGAGGAAAATGTCCTTCATCAAAGTCATGAAGGACAAAACTCGGAAATCCAGCAAAGGAATGGAGCTGTCCGTTGGATTTTTGTTGATCCTTTTTATTTTACAGACTTTTTAGACAGCCTCATGGTTATGTGTAGTTCACTATATTTTTACAGATTTACCGATGCTACGGAAGAAGATTTTCGAAAACATAATCAAATGTAGTGAAATAAACATAAGGTATAATGAGGTGATTTCAAATGGTAAAAGTGTATCTTGATCCAGGCCATGGCGGTTCCGATCCAGGAGCAGTAGGAAATGGATTACTAGAGAAAAACTTGACGTTAGATATTGCTAAAAGAGTTCGCGATGGGTTATTGAATAGATATGAAAATGTTTCCGTTAAGATGAGCAGAACGACAGACAAGGCAGTTTCTTTAGGAGCACGGGCTGATGACGCTAATCGTTGGGGAGCTGATCTATTCATCTCAATTCATATTAATTCCGGTGGCGGGACGGGATTTGAGGATTATATCCATCCAAATGCCAGTAAAAAAACAGTCAGTTATCGAGACGCTTTTCATAAGGAATTTATAAAGCATGTGAGTTTACGAAATCGAGGTCGGAAAACGGCTAACTTTCAGGTGCTGCGAGACACACAAATGCCAGCTATTTTGACGGAGAATGGTTTTATTGACCGTGCCAATGATGCGAAAAAGTTAAAGAAGTCCAGCTTTCTAGATGACCTTGCTCTTGGTCATATTGAAGGAATTGCAAAAAGCTTGAATCTTCGACCGAAAGAGAATCAAAACAATGATGAAGAAGGCAATGAGAAAGATGATTCGACATTTCTCATTCGTGTCATCACACCGGATCTGTACTATTATAATAAGCCTGATTGGAATGCAAAAGTGGGCAAGGTACAGAAAGGGGAAGTTTTTACCGTCGTTGACACATTAACCGTTAATGGGTCTAAGATGTACAAGCTAAAGAGTGGAAATTATATAACAGCTTACTCAGGATATGTGGAAATCATCTAAGCGTATGATGTTCTATCAGAGTTTGTAGTTGAATAGTTGATAAATAGCTAAATTCGTAGATCAACTTGATAGATAGTTGGTGCAAAGTGCAGATGACGGATTGGTTCATGATAAAGTGAAACTTCCATCAGTGGGGGGCTTCATCCCCCACTGATGGTTAGTTGAACCAATCGGACCTTTACGGGCAGTTATCCCCCACCTATCTTCTTTGATCCCTCATAAGCTTGAGATGGGGGTCTTACTGCCCGTTAAGTGTGGGATAAAATGAAAAAACATCAAGCATTCACTTGATGTTTTTTTTATTTTTAACTGGGCTGTAACAATAACAGCACTAAAAAATAGATACGATGATTCATCCTTCTTCACTATGCTATAATGACTTTTATTACCTTTTTAAAAGGAGTGTTCCCATGCAATTAACGATTCGAGCTACGGGAGAAAATGTGAAAGTTATTTCATATTTATTAGCAAAAAACCCGAACAATGTATATGAACGGAATCATAAAGGGCATTTAGTAAGGCTTTTTTATAGTGCATGTAGTGAAACAGAGTTAGATGTAACCATTTTTGTCACACCTGATGCATTGGAGTTGAAGCAGAATAGCTCTTATACATATGATATTACACATTATATTAACGATCGGGAGTTTGCGGTAAGCAGTATTTTTTGTTCTTTTATTCGACCGGCTCTTGGGACAGCACTAAATGGTCAGCCGAAAGAAGAATATAAGAAGTGGGTTAACCATTGTTTTCCTTTCGAATTCCAATTTGGACCTGTTTCTTCAACCCTTTCTGATGAAGAGATTAGAGCTCTTTTTGAACCGTTAGGGTATGAGACAGCTATTTCTCACGCTGAAACGAATTACTCTTTTCATTTGAAGAAAAAAAGTACAGCGAGATTCATTTCGTTAAAAGGCTCAACAACTTTACAACATGGACTTCGTCAGCTATTTGTATTAATTCCTGTTTTAGATAATTATAAACATTACTATATTGATGAAAAAGAAATCGAGAAGATTGAACGATATGGTGAAGGATGGTTGGAAAATCATCCGTTGAAATCATTTATTTTACGCCAAGCTTTACGTTTTAAAGAAGTCTATAGCATCGTTCAGAAGACAGAAGAATCTGAAGAAAGTAAAGAGAAAACGGTGAAAATACGTCTTAATGATTTACGTTACGAGAAAATTATAGAAATGGTCAAAGGAATCGAACCAAGAAGAAGGATTGTGGACTTTGGTTCTGGAGAGGGAAAGTTATCACTAAGATTAGGGTTTGTGGATGGAGTGCAGGAAGTACTAGCTGTTGAACCTTCAGAATCAGCTGCACTTCAGGCTATAGAGCGATTTGAAAAAGTTCGTCATCAAGAAGGATTTGTGATGCCGACGCCATTATGGGGTTCCCTTTTTTATTATGATGAACGGTTGAAGAACAAAGATATTATGATTCTATGTGAAGTGATTGAACATATTGGTGCGTATCGATTGCCGAAGATGATGGATACAATTTTGAATGAATATCAACCAAATGTGTTAATGATTACGACACCGAATCAAGAGTATAATGCGGTTTATAATCTAGGAAAACAGATTCGCCATCATGATCATCGATTTGAATGGACGAGAGCAGAGTTTCAAACATGGTGTATGGATAGAAATAATGGCAGCTATGAGCTAGCGTTTATTGGAATTGGCGAAGCGCATGAACAGTATGGCTGTCCAACCCAAATGTGTGTGTTTTCAAGGAAGGAGGTTGAATGATGCAAATTATACTGCCGCATGCAGGAATTGTATTACTTATCGGACCGTCTAATAGTGGGAAATCTACGCTATTAAAAAGAATGATTGATAACGATTGTATTCTTGCTTCTGAAGTAGTTAGTTCAGATGATTTTCGAGTGTTAGTCAGTGATACCGAGTTTATCGATTATCAAAACAGACCGAAGGACGAGGCAGACGGCCTATTCGATGAATATCAACGTATTTCAAAAGAAGCCTTTTCGATGTTAGATTCGGTCGTTTCAGCACGGAGTCGGTTGAATAAACTGACGTTTGTCGATGCGACTCATCTTCATCCCGATGATCGAAAAAGATATATCGCGATTGCGCGAAAATATCATGTACCGCTTATTGCGCTTGTGTTAGATATTCCTCAAGATGTTCTTTTGGCACGAGATACACAAAGGGAAAATCCAAGAGGGAAAAGAAGGATTAAACAGCAAGACCAAGTATTTAAGCGAGAAAAACGTTTTTTGAAAAAAGAAGGTTATACGGCAATTTACTATATTAATGAGACAAATGATATAACTTTTATGAGACGGAAAAATCCAATTGAACAAGAAATCGAGCATGGTTTAGATATTATTGGAGATATTCATGGCTGTTATGATGAAATGATTGCACTGTTAGAAAGGCTAGGTTATCAAGAAAATGAGGATGGATTATATATACATCCAGAAGGAAGAAAATTTCTATCGATTGGGGATGTGATGAGTCGTGGCCCACAATCTTTGCATACGATGCAATTTTTCTTACATCATGTTCAACATCAACTCGCCTATATGATTGATAGTAATCATGGATGGAAAATCGCTCGTTGGCTAGATGGAAAAAAGGTGACGTTACAACATGGCGATGAAAAGGTAGCTCAAGAATTTGAAGAGTACGAAGTAGAATATGGAGCAGAGCAGGCAGAAGTACTGAAACAGAGTTTGAAAGGATTTTTGCTGAAGGCCCCTTCACACTATGTGTTTACCAAAAATGGTGTCCCAACATTAGTTTGTACTCATGCCGGGATTAAAGATGAATATATTGGGAAGCAATCTCGTGACATTAGTGATTTTTGTCGTTATGGAGATACAGATGGATTGGATGAAAAGGGGAAACCAAAGAGGAAGGATTGGTTTGTCCACCATCAAACAAGTACACTCATTGTTTGGGGACATGATCCAAAACCGCAGCCACTGCTTATTAATAATACTATTAATATTGACCAAGGTGTTGTGTTTGGAGGAAAGCTAACCGCATTTTGTTATCCGGAAAAGGAATTTGTATCGGTTAAAGCTGCTAAAGATTATGCACAGTCTCCAGATAATCCGCTCGTAGAATGGGAAGCAAGCCGATTGAATCCACCGAACATTGGTAAATTTATTAATGGATATTCAGTATTAACGGAACAATTAGGAGAAGTACGCATTCAGCAAGGAATTGTCAAACCGGCGATTGACGCAATTTCACATGATACGATTCCGATTGAGCAATTAATCTATATTCCTCCAACAATGAGTCCAACTCCAAGTGCATCTGCCTTAGATGATTTTCTAGAGCATCCGAAAGAAGCCATTGATTATTATCGAAATCAAGGAATAACAACAATGGTTGCTGAGAAAAAGCATATGGGAAGTCGAGCTGTTCTCTTTTTATTCAAAAATGAAGCAGCAGGGGAAAAACATACGGGATTTCAAACATTAGGGACTATCTATACGAGAAGAGGCAGACGTTTCTTTGATGCTGCCACGGAGAATCAGATTGTTCGAAGGTTGAATCAAGATTTACAGTCTTATTTCGATAAATATAATACGGAATTTGTTCTATTAGATGCAGAAATTATGCCATGGAATTTAAAAGCACGTGAACTAATCAACAATCAATACGCTCATGTTGCTGAAATTGCCGTATTGGACCGAGCAACATTGAAAGAGAAGTTAGAAGCTGTTGCTGGAACAAATGAAGAGCTAAAGGCATGGCTTCAAGAGTATGAAGTAAAACTAGACCATGCAAAAACGTTTAAAGAAGTGTTTCAGAAATATTGTTGGGATGTTGACGGGGTAAGTAAGATTCAAATTGCTCCATTTCATGTGTTAGCTCATAGCAGTCAGACCTTCTTCCATCAACCGCATACTTGGCATATGGAAGTGAATCGAGAATTGGCTGAGCTTTCTACTATATTTGTTGAAACAGAATATAAAGTTATTAGAGATGAAGCAAGTGAAGCGGAAATCATTCAATGGTGGGAAGAGATGACAAGTGATGGACATGAGGGGATTGTAATTAAACCGGAATTCTTTATTGCCGAGAATCGGGGGCAATTGCTTCAACCAGCGATTAAAGTAAGAGGTCGAAAATACTTGAATATTATTTATGGTATGGACTATTTATTTCCTAACAATCTTGAACGATTGAAGAGAAGAAATACAGGAAAAAAACAAAAATTAGCATTAAAAGAGTTTGCACTAGGTGTTGAAGGGATACAAAGGTTTGTTAATGGGGAATCGCTTGAACGGGTACATGAATGTGTGCTTGCAACATTAGCAATGGAGTCGGACCCTGTTGACCCAAGGTTATAAAAAGAAGCACTGAACCTCGATTCAGTGCTTCTTTTAGTAAGCGGATTAAAGATAAGATTTTTACATTATAAGGCATTTACATGTTTTATTCTATTTGCAATACGACGACCTTTTCCATAAGGAATACATAGGGGAGTGCCAAAGAGAGGATCTTGTGCAATTTGGCATTCCATGTCAAAGACGTTTTTGACAAGATCAGGACTGATAATCTGTTCTGGTTTTCCTTGGGCAAAGACGGTTTGATTACGAATAGCTACGATATGATGAGCGTAGCGACAAGCTAGATTTAAATCGTGTAAGACCATGATGATGGTTCGCTGCTCTTTTTCATTAAGTTCAAATAGTAAGTCTAGAATTTCAATTTGATGTGTTAAATCGAGATAAGTCGTCGGTTCATCTAATAGAATGACTTCTGTATCTTGTGCTAATGTCATTGCAATCCATGCTCTTTGTCTTTGGCCGCCAGAAAGTTCATCTACTTGTTTGTCTTTAAACTCACTCATACCTGTAGCTTGTAGCGCGTTCATTACTTTTTCTTCATCTTCTTCGGACCATTGCTTCAGCCAATTCTGATACGGATAACGTCCTTGTTTGACAAGCTGCAAAACGGTTAATCCTTCAGGAGCTGTTGGAGACTGGGGTAAAATGGATAATTTCTTTGCTACTTCTTTTGTCGGCAGTTTCGCAATGGCCGCACCTTCTAGAAGAACGGCACCGTTAGTTGGTTTTAATAAGCGAGCCATAGAACGCAATAAAGTCGATTTACCACAACCATTTCCACCAATAAAAACAGTGATTTCCCCTTTTGGGATGCTTAAATCTAATTCGTGAATAATGGTAGACCCACCGTAACCTAATGTTAAGGCTTGTGTACGAATGGCTTCTTTCATTGTAAAAACTCCTTTATCTTTTTTGGGTTCTAAACAGTAAATAAATAAAATACGGTGCGCCAATTGCCGCTGTAAAAACGCCTGCTGGTACTTCAATCGGTGAAAATAATGTTCTTCCGAGAAGGTCAGCTAACATGACGAGCAATCCTCCGATTAAGGCTGAAGTCGGTAAAAGGACTCCGAAAGAAGAACCAACTAAACGCCGTGCGATATGAGGGGCCATTAACCCGATAAAGCCAATTCCGCCAGCGAAAGCAACAGCGCCAGCTACTAAACAAGTACTAATGAGTAATAATAGCAGTCTGTTTTTTTGTACAGCGTTGCCGACACCTGCAGCTAATTCCTCCCCTAACTCTTGGATATTTACATCGCGGGAATATATAAAGGCAATTAGCAAGAAGATAGCTGTCCAAGGGAGAATCATCCATACTTGTTCCCATGTAGCTTTACTTACACTACCAGTCGTCCAAATGCTTGCTTCACTAGCACGGTAAATAGGTCCAAGTATCATAAGTAAAGTCGTCATTGCTTGCATAAGAGCTGAAATGCCGATACCAATTAACACAAGCCGTATAGGAGTTACTCCGTTTCGCCACGCTAGCGAATAAACGGTAAGTCCTACTAGTATTGCTCCTAAGAAAGCAGCAAGCGGCAGCCATTGAATACTGACTGTTAAAGAATGATTTTTGTCGCTAAAGATCGATAAAAATCCAACTACGGCTGCACCGGCACCTGTTGTAATTCCAATAATGTCAGGTGACGCCAATGGGTTTTTAATCATTCCTTGAAGTATTCCGCCTGCGACTGCTAATGCCATTCCGGCAACTAAGGCAATGATGATGCGCGGTAAGCGAAAGTTTAAGACTACTAATCTTTCCATATCTGTTCCGCCGCCAGCAAACACGTGAAGGACGGTTAATGGACTAATCGCCATCCCGCCGAGTCCAGCACTAATAATGAATATTAATGCAGTCAGAATAAATAAAATACCTATTTTTTTAACTGCCTTTTTATCAAATAAAAAGGAAACTTTTCCGTTGAACGCTCGAAATCCTCGATAGTTACTCATTAGTTTCTGAACCCCTTTCTCGCGATGTAAACAAAGAATGGAGTCCCGATAAAGGCTGTTATAACACCTACTGGTACTTCTCTTGGCATAATGATATATCGTGCCCCGATATCAGCTACCAATAGAAGAATACCTCCAAGTAGTCCAGCAAAAGGAATCAACCAGCGATGATCCGTTCCGATAAGTTTTCTTGCGACATGCGGGATGACAATACCGATAAAGCCGATTGGTCCTGCTACTGCAACGGAGCCGCCTGCTAGTAAAATAACAATTACAACGACTACGATTTTGACAATGCCTAATTTAAGACCTAATCCTTTTGCTACATCATCGCCCATCGCTAATACATTCATCTTCGGTGCAATTAGGATAGCTGCTATCCAGCCAATTAATAAATAGGGGAGAACAGCTATCAATAATTCTAGCTTTCTTCCTTGGACAGAACCAGCTAACCAAAACAGCACTTGCTCCAATTCTGCTTCATTTGCTGTAAGGATACCTTGTGTAAAAGAAGCAAATAAAGCGGCCATGGCTGCACCTGCGAGAGTGATTTTCAGCGGTGTTAGTCCATCATGTCCAGCAGAGCTAATTACATAAACAGCAATGGCTGCAAATCCCGCTCCAAGAAAAGAAATCCAAGTAAATGTTTGCAAGCTTGCTGTATGCATAAAGGTAATTGCCAATACAACGGCAAATCCCGCTCCGGCATTAATACCTAAAATATCGGGTGAAGCTAATGGATTTTTCGTTAATGTTTGCATCAACACCCCTGTCATAGCAAGGGAGGCGCCTACTGCAGCAGCAATTAACGCTCTTGGTAAGCGAACATTTTGAATAATAAGATGTTCGTTTGAATTGTTAAATTGTGTGAATGCTTCATATGCAGTATGAACGGACGTATTTGTATAACCAAAAACAATGCTCATACCGATACAGACCAGCAATAGTAGAAGTGCAACAATCATACCAAATAGTTTTGTAGAATTTTTAATCAGTATCATAGTTTTACCATTCTTTTCGTTTTTTATTTCGGCAATGTCATATAACATAGTTTTTATTTACAATCAAAATATTTAATTTGTTATTGACAGTAGTTGCTCCTTGTTTTAGTATTAGTGAAGAACTTAGGTGATAACGATTATCAGTATCAATGTCATCAATGTTAATATCTTACCATATACATAGGAGGAAGAAAAGGGATGAATAAAACAATTCAGAGATTATTATCTATGTTTGCTATACTAGCTGTTTTCGTTTTAGCCGCGTGTGGTAACACAAAGGATGAAGGAACAGAACAAGCGGATAATAAAGAGAAGAAAGAAACAAGCTATACAGTTGAACATGCAATGGGAACAACTGAAGTAAAAGGAAATCCAGAGCGTATCGTTGTGCTAACAAATGAAGGAACGGAAGCTCTTTTAGCTTTAGGAATCAAACCGGTCGGTGCGGTACAATCATGGTTAGGCGACCCTTGGTATGATCATATTAAAGATGATATGAAAGATGTTGAAGTAGTCGGTTTAGAAAGTGAAGTAAACTTAGAGAAAATTGCCGCTTTAAAACCGGATTTAATTATTGGAAACAAGCTTCGTCAAGAAGCCGTATATGATAAATTAAGTCAAATTGCCCCTACTATTTTTTCTGAAACATTAAGAGGAGATTGGAAAGAAAACTTCTCATTATATGCAAAAGCTGTGAATCAAGAGGAAAAAGGAAAAGAAGTTTTACAGCAATATGATGATAAAGTAGCTGCTCTTAAAGAAAAACTAGGTGATAAAACGAATCAAGAAGTATCTGTTGTTCGTTTCATGGCTGGAGTAACTCGTATTTACTACACAGACTCATTTTCAGGTGTGATTTTTAATGAGTTAGGATTTAAGCGTACAGAACAGCAAACAGAGATGTTTAAGGCTGATAGTAAATTAGGTAATTTAGCTATTGAAGTAGGAAAAGAAATGATTCCTAAAATGGATGGAGACGTTCTATTTTACTTCACATATGCACCAGAAGGCGATCCAAACGCTGTAGCGACAGAAGAAGAATGGACAAATGATCCGCTTTGGAAGAAATTATCTGTTGTTCAAGATGGAAAAACGTATAAAGTAGATGATGCTGTTTGGAATACAGCTGGTGGTGTATTAGCAGCAAATATTATGTTAGATGATATCGAGAAAATTTTCTTAGAAAAATAATTGTAATAGAAGTCAGGCACATTCCAAAAATTTGGAATGTGCCTATTTTTTTCTTAATTATACAGGAACAATCAAACAGATCTATAAATTGGTTATTTTTTGCATTATACTAAAAATTCTTAATATTATATTTACATTATAGTTAGAATGCTATTTAATAGATATATGTTTTTCAATTACTATTAAAATAGGGGGAAGGAAATGAGACAGACAGTTAAAAAATCTCTAGTATTAATTTCTGTACTTATGCTTGTATTGTTAGCCGCTTGTGGTGGAAGTGGTTCACAATCAGATAAGGAAGGAAATGAAGGCGGAACTATCAATGCGAAAATTGGAGTTATTTCCTATTTAACGGGTCCAGGAGCTGCATATGGAGAAGCGATTACAAATGGATTTAAATTAGCTCAAAAAGAAATCAACAAAGAAGGAAAAGTGAAAATTGATCTTGTTATTGAAGACTCGGTTGGAAAACAAGAACAAGCTTTATCCGCTGCTCAAAAGCTAATGAGTGATGATGAAATCGTTGCGCTATTAGGACCAACATTAAGTACAGAAATGAATGTTGTTGGACCTGAGGCAGATCTAAATGGTATTCCAATTATGGGAACATCGACTACAGCGGTAGGTATTCCGCAAATTGGAGAATATGTATTTAGAAACTCTATTCCGGAATCACTAGCTATTCCTGCTGCTATGAAAAAAGCAGTGGAAAAATATGATGTGAAAAAGGTTGCTCTTTTATATGGGAATGACGATGTATTAACAAAATCAGGTTATGACACAATGAAAGAAGAAGTAGAGAAAATGGGTCTTGAAGTTGTAACGACTCAAACATTCCAAAAAGGGCAATCAGACTATAATGCTCAATTAACGAAAATAAAATCTCTTAAACCTGATTTAATTTTAGCTTCTGCTTTATATAATGAAGGTGCCGTTATTATGGACCAAGCTAGAAAGATGGGAATCACAATCCCGTTTGTTGGCGGAAATGGGTTTAACTCTCCAGAAGTTATTAATATCGCTGGAAAAGCTGCTGATGGATTAATCGTTGCTACGCCTTGGTTTGCTGAAAAAGAAGATCCAAAAGTACAAGGATTTATTAAAGCTTATGAAGCTGAATATGGCAAGAAACCAGATCAATTTGCAGCTCAAGCATACGATGCCCTTTACATTTATGCGGAAGCTTTGAAAAATGCTGGAGAAGCTGATCGTGATGCATTCCGTGACGCTCTTGCAGAAATTAAAGGCTTTGAAGGAATTCTAGGATCATTCTCTTTTGATAAAGACGGTGACGTTGAAATGGAACCGACGGTTATTACTATAAAAGACGGAAAATTCCAATTGTTTGAATAAATAAAGCTTGTTATTTGAAAATCCATATCGGTATAAGTTTTAAAACGTGCTATACCTTAGGGAACATACTAGGGTATAGCCTTTCTGTTGATTGTAGTCAAAAAAATTTGAAGAAAGGGATGAGATGACTTGCTTTTAGAACAGTTAATTAACGGAATCACACTTGGGAGCATTTATGCAATCGTTGCCCTTGGATTCACCCTTGTATTTGGGGTTTTAGGTATCATTAATATGGCACATGGAGAAATCTTCATGTTTGGTGCATTTATTGGGGTTATTGTAACAAGTACATTAAAATGGCCGCTCTGGGCAGCCTTTCTTGTCGCAATTGGTGCGACAGCCATTTTAGGGTATTTACTAGAGCGATTTGCTCTTCGTCCACTTCGAGGAAAGCAAGGCGTTTCCCACCTTGCCCCATTAATTAGTACGATTGGTGTATCTATTTTTCTTGAGAATGTTTCCCATCATTTATTTGGTGCTGGTAACCAACCGTTCCGTAACTCTTTTGCAGAAATTAACTTTCAAATTGGTTCAATAACGGTTTATCTTGTACAGATTGTCATTTTTGCTATTTCGATTGTATTAATGATGGGTCTATCTTATTGGTTGTTAAGAACAAAGGCAGGTAAAGCTCTTAGAGCAACAGCTGAAAATTTAGAAACAGCTAGTATACTAGGGGTAGATACAAAAAGAATTATCATTTTAACCGTCATCATTGCCTCTGCACTGGGCGGAATTGCTGGTATTTTAGTAGGGATGGCTTTTAACTCTGTGAACCCGCAAATGGGATTATCAATGGGTTTAAAAGGGTTAGCGATTATTATTTTGGGTGGAATGGGTAATGTGAAAGGCGCTATGGCAGGTGGATTAATTCTTGGATTAGCTGAGACGCTCGTTGTTGCGTATGGGGATTCAGGCTATCGTGATGCAATAGCATTTATTACTATTATTGTCATTCTATTATTACGACCACAAGGAATTTTTGGTAAAAAATCAGCGGCGGAAGGAAGGTAATTGTATGCTAGCTGAGCTTCTTAATCCATATTACTTACAAATAGGTTCATTTATTTTAATCAATATTATTTTAGCGATCAGCATATATGTCACGCTGTCTTCTGGACAATTATCCCTTGGAAGTGCCGGCTTTATGGGAATTGGAGCTTACACATCAGCTCTAGTAACAATCAATTTCGATCTTCCGATTATAGTAGGAGTTATTGTAGCTTCCTTAGTAGCGGGTATTTGTGGAATCATTGTTGGTCTTCCTTCATTACGATTAAGCGGCGTATATTTGGCGATTGCCACTCTAGGTTTTGGAGAAGTTATGCGTGTATTTTTTGTGAACTGGGAATCTGTTACAAAAGGTTCTGTTGGCCTTTCTGGAATTCCCCATA
This sequence comes from Peribacillus sp. Hz7, assembly GCF_042136355.1. Taxonomy (NCBI): domain Bacteria; kingdom Bacillati; phylum Bacillota; class Bacilli; order Caryophanales; family Bacillaceae; genus Peribacillus; species Peribacillus sp. Hz7. The sequence continues at coordinate 13,853 of NZ_JBHHJV010000016.1, read as the reverse complement.
TTGGAAGGGAACTGCTAAATCTATTCAGAGATGCTGGATTAGATCCAAGTAGTATTGGCTTGAGAAATAACCAATTTGTTTATTTACTCGTCTTAATTCTACTATTATTAATCACTATTTTTATTATTTGGTTTTTTGTTAGACAGAATAATTCACGTGTTGGCCGTGCTTTCGCCGCTATTAAAATGGATGAAAAAGCTGCAGAAGCCATGGGAATTAATATTACGTATTATAAAGTGCTATCCTTTACACAAGGAGCTGTTGTAGCTGGTTTTGCAGGATCGTTATTTGCCCATGTATTAGCTTATATTAGCCCGGCTGACTTTGCTTATCATCGTGCAGTTGAAATACTGATTTTTGCTGTTTTTGGTGGCAGTGAAGTAATTTTAGGAGCCATTTTTGGTGCAACGTTTATGACGCTGTTGCCGGAGGCACTTCGTGTGATTAGCGAATATCGTTATATGATTTATGGTTTAATCTTAATCTTCATGATGGCATTCCGCCCTCAAGGGATTATTACTGAAAACATGGTTCAGTGGTTGAAAAAGAAATTTTCATCGAAAAGGGGGAAGAGTCATGGTTCTAGAAATTAAAAATATTACTAAAAACTTTGGCGGAATCTCTGCTTTAACCGATGTGTCATTTCAGCTAAAAGAAGGAGAAATACATGGTTTAATAGGTCCCAATGGAGCAGGGAAAACGACGATGTTTAACCTTATTACTAATATGTTCCCGCCAACTACGGGAGAAATTATCTTTTCCAATGAAACAATAACAGGAATTAAACCACATAAGATCACGGATAAAGGGATTTGCCGTACTTTTCAAAACATTCGTCTATTTTCTCAAATGACAACGTTGGAAAATGTAATGGTTGGTGCACATTCTCGTAGTAAAGCTGGTGTGTTTAGCGGTGTGTTTCGTCCTAAATCGCAACGTACAGAAGAAAGGAAAATACGAGAAAAAGCAATAGAGCTTTTGGATTTAGTGGGATTATCAGATTTCCATGACGTTGTATCAGAAAACTTATCCTATGGTCAGCAAAGACGATTAGAAATTGCTAGAGCATTAGCGAGTGATCCGAAGCTATTATTACTAGATGAACCTGCAGCTGGTATGAATGAAACGGAAACAGCAAGCTTATTCGATTTAATTAAACAGGTTCAAGTAAGAGGAATTTCGGTTTTAATTATTGAACACGATATGCCTCTAGTTATGAAGCTATGTGATCATATTACTGTGTTGAACTTCGGTAAGAAACTAGCAGAGGGAACACCTGAGGAAATTCAAAACAACCCTGCCGTGATTGAAGCCTACCTTGGATCCGAGGAGGATGATGAAATTGCTTAAAGTAACGAAGATTGAAACTTTTTATGATAAAATTCAGGCGTTAAAAGAGGTTAGTCTTGAAGTGGAGCAAGGTCAAATTGTCACGATTTTAGGGGCAAATGGGGCCGGCAAAACGACGACTATGAAAACGATTGCTGGTTTATTAAAACCTAAAAAAGGGAAAGTAGAGTTTTTAGGTGAAGATATCACAGGATTAAGACCCGATCAGCTTTTGAAAAAAGGAATTGCTCTTGTTCCAGAAGGTAGAGCTATACTATCTTCTATGACCGTGTATGAAAATTTAGAAATGGGCGCTTATCAACGTAATGATAAGGAAGTCGAGCAAGATATTGAACATGTAATGAGCCGCTTTCCAATTTTGAAAGAAAGAAAGACCCAGCTAGCTGGAACCCTTTCAGGTGGCCAGCAGCAAATGCTTGCTATTGCTCGAGCCCTTCTTTCAAAACCAAAATTATTATTACTAGACGAGCCTTCAATGGGGCTGGCACCTTTAATCGTGGCTGACATTTTCAAAATTATTACAGAAATTAAAAATGGAGGAACAACGGTTCTTCTTGTTGAACAAAATGCAAAACAAGCACTGAAGATTGCCGATTATGGATACGTTTTGGAAACGGGTAAAGTTATTATTAGTGGAAATGCTAAAGACTTACTAGAAGATTCTAGAGTGGTTGAAGCGTATCTTGGGAAAAAATCGAGTTAAGAATGAATAATACCATCTAGGGAGCTTAAAGGCTCCCTTTTAGTTTGAATACACAGATGTCCATATCATCGATTTATTTAAAATCTGATGTGGCTGGAGAGAACTTTACAAAAGGTATGCTATTTAATATAGCTTTCTAAATAATAGGTTTAAAGAATTAGTTATCTCTCTAGAGTTGAAAAACTAGTCTTTCTTCCTAGTATTCTTATAGGCGGATTGATATAATTTACGATGATAAAGGATAAGCATCGTAGGAGGGTATTATGAGAATTAAGACCAGGCTTATAAGTGTGATTGTTTTATTAGTTTTGTCTTTACTGGCTGTTGGAGTTATAGCTATTACGTCTTTACATAAAAATGTAGATGAAAACGAAGATATGGATCGTCTTTCAGAAATGCAATATATATCGAAGCAAATTGAGTTTCGGATGGCGGGACAGTCCAATGATGAGAGAGCCTTACTGCTTACAAAAGATGAAACGTATGCTCAACAAATGCAGGAAAAATCAGATGAGATTTTTCTTCATTTAGAACGATTAAGTCAACTCGCTCCAGTGTCTGATCAAACATTAGTTGCTGAAATTACGCAAAATTATGAAAAATATTGGGCTGTTAGTCAACAGGTCATAGAAACAATAAAAGATGATCCTGAAAAGGCGAATACACTTCATTTTGAAGAAGGTCGTCAGTTACGTAAAGAAATTTTAGATCCATCTTTTGAGCGTTATATTGAAAAGTTGGATACAGAGATAGTTGAAGCAAGAAAGCAGTTAAAATCAGACTCCAGTCTTAGACAGACATTATTAGTCGTGATTGCAGGGATAGCGACTATAGTAGGAATAGTATTCGGAATTCATTTAATTAAAGCTATTTTGGTTCCATTACATAAGCTGAAAGAGCAAATGAATGATATTTCTGAAGGAGAAGGGGATTTAACGAAGACTATTGAGGTGAAGAATCAGGATGAATTTGGTGAAGTGGCACAATCATTTAATGCATTTGTTGTTTCATTAAGAGAGATGATTTCTCGTATTAGTGTTTCATCCGAACAAGCAGCTTCTTCATCCGAACAGTTTTTAGCTAGTGCGGAGCAGACAACGGCATCAGCTGATCAAATTGCAGACTCTCTTCAACAAATTTCAATGAATATGAATCATCAGAACAAAATTTTAGATGAGAGCTCATTAGCCGTAAAGGAATCGTTAGATGGAATATTAAACATCGCTACGAGTGCAGCAAATGTTTCGAGCGCTGCTGAAGTCGTTAGCATGAAAGCGGATAGTGGCGAGAAAAGTGTAGAAAAGATTGTAGATTCTATGGAGTTTATTCATCAGTCAGTCGATCAAGCTGATCAAAGTGTCCGTTCTTTAGCGGAGGATGTGTTAAAAATTAATCACATTACAGAGATCATTAATGATATTGCGAATCAAACGAATTTATTAGCATTGAATGCAGCGATTGAAGCGGCAAGAGCCGGAGAGCATGGAAAAGGCTTTTCCGTTGTAGCGGAGGAAGTGCGCAAATTAGCAGATCAATCGAGTCAATCGGCTAATCAAATTCGGGAGCTGATTGATCATATACAAGTGGAGACGAAAAATACTGTGAATACAATTGTTGTTGTGAAAGATAATGTAAATACGGGAAATGACTTGACGAAAGAAACAGCGGTACAATTTAAGGAAATATTAGACTCGATTTCTAGTGTATCGACGCAAATTCAACAAATTGCAGCGACGACGGAACATCTAGGTACAAGTTTTGAATCCGTTTCTCAAAGAGTGGAAGACGTCTTATCATTATCTGAGGTTATTTCAGAAAATACGAGTGAAATTACAGCGACAACAGAAGAACAATTAGCGACAATGCAAGAAATCCAAGCAGCGGCTCAGTCTTTAACGGTTATATCAGAATCTCTTTATGAGCTAGTTCATCGATTTAAGATGTAATCATGAAAGTGTCAGCTGTGAAACTAAATTTGTAGATTATCCAATATAGGATTAAGATATGGATAAGAACATATTCAGAGATTCACAAAGGAGGGACTCATTATGACCAATCATGTTGACGAACAAGAAGTTATTAATAAGATGCAAAGGTCGGAGAAACACTATTCAGATGATAAGTTTTGGGATAAATTAAAGAAGTTTGGCAAAAAAGCCGGGTCGTCTGTTGTTTATGCTGTCTTACTTTTGTATTACACGTTACAAAAGCCTGAAGTTCCAAAAAAAGCAAAAGCGGTCATTATCGGGGCATTAGGATATTTTATTCTTCCGGTAGACTTACTTCCAGATATGATGTTAGGAATCGGATTTACAGATGATTTAGGTGCATTAGGTGTGGCGCTATTTCAAGTAGCGATGTATATCGATGATGAGATTAAAGATAAGGCGAAAACAAAGCTTGCAGACTGGTTTGGTCAAGACGTAGATACCGCTGATATTGATGAGAAAATAGGAAGATAAAGAGTACCAGATAAGTTCCAAATGATTTGGAGCTTATCTGGTACTTTTGTTTGTTCAAAAATTCACCGCATAAAATTTGTTTTCTGGCAAATACTATAATGACTATTAATGATAGGGGGAAAAAAGAGAATGGATGCCAATCGTGTAAAGCAAATACTCTCTTCTTCAGCAGATATTGAAGTTCAATATAATGGAGTATCTGTGTGGATTGATAAATTGCATGAAGATGGAAAGACGGCTACTGTTGAATTAAGAGGGCCTTTAGAAGAAAGATCCGAAGTAGATATTTCTGAGCTTCAGGAATTTTAATATCAAAACAACCACTCTAAATTTAGAGTGGTTGTTTTGATTTATGAGTCTCAGTATATTTTTTTACCGTACAACATTTAATCCTTCAATTAACCTCTTTAATCTGTTCTTATCCTTCGTTAAGAATTAATTTTTGACAATTAGTGAAAGATTGAAAGAGTTTCTACAAAGAGTAAGATCTATATTTTAATTTATGTGATATTAATCGAATGATTTTCAGTTATCCTTATTGCGTGGCATAATTTTTTTCGGAAATTTATCCAAAAACTTTTCAACAAAATTCGTCAATTATCGTCAATTTTCTATTTTGCCCCTATCTTTTCTAAGAGTTCTTCATATTTTTCTATCACTTCAGGTGTTTGGTTAATGACTGCAAAACTTTCTGTCATGCATTGCCCACAATTGCCCAGACAGTAATCTTCTTCAATCGTTATTTTTGGGTTTTTTTCCGCCATTTCCTTGATTTCATAGGATCCATTGATATAATTTGATGTGCAAAATTTGACTATACATGCCATAATTTTTCCTCCCTTTTTAGCTGATTGAAGCTAATTGTATTCGGAAAAATCTGTAAATGCAAACGCATACACCAAAGTGAAAACGCTTTAACACGGTGACGCTTTGTAGTTTTTTGGTTTTAATGGAAGTTTTTGCGTAATAATATTTTTCACTTTATAATGGCGATATTGTTACAAAATTCCGAACGTTTTTAATCGGAAAAATAGTGAAAATGATAAAACAAAGGGAGGATACATTATGAAAAAACAAACTGGGGTAGAAAAGAATGTACTAGAAAAGGAATTTTTCTCTATAAAGGATATTGATTATATTGAGTTTTACGTTGGCAACGCTAAACAAACAACTTTTTATTTATGCAACGGATATGGTTTTCGTCCCCTTGCTTATTCAGGATTAGAAACAGGTCAAAGAGACAAAGTTTCTTATGTTCTTCAACAAAAAAACATCCGTTTTGTTGTAACTGGTGCTCTTCAATCCGATCATCCGATTGCCGAGTTTGTAAAACTGCATGGTGATGGTGTAAAAGATGTCGCTTTACGTGTGGATAATGTTGAAGACGCTTACAAAGAAGCGGTTTCACGCGGTGGTATTCCAATCATGGAACCTCAAGTGTTGGAAGATGAAAATGGATCAGTTAAAAAAGCAATTATCGGAACATACGGTGATACTATTCACACACTGATTGAAAGAAATGATTATAAGGGTGAATTTTTACCAGGATATCAAAAAGCAGATTTTGATTTTCCTGCTGCTGAAACAGGATTAATTGGAGTGGACCATATTGTTGGGAATGTAGAACATATGGAAGAATGGGTTTCCTACTACGAAAAGGTAATGGGCTTTAAACAAATGATTCACTTTGATGATGAAGACATCAGCACTGAATACTCTGCCCTTATGTCAAAAGTTATGCATAACGGTGGAAGAATTAAATTCCCTATTAACGAGCCAGCGAATAGTAAACGCAAGTCCCAAATCGAGGAATATCTTGATTATTATAACGGAGCAGGGGTTCAACATGTTGCCGTACTAACGAATGATATCGTTACAACGGTAAATGCATTAAAGGCCAACGGGGTGGAATTCCTTGATACTCCTGACAGCTACTACGATATGCTGACAGAACGAGTAGGCGAAATTGATGAAAGTATTGAGAAATTACGTGAGCTAAAAATCCTTGTAGACCGTGATGATGAAGGATACCTATTGCAGATTTTCACAAAACCAATTATGGATCGTCCAACTTTATTTTTTGAAATCATTCAGAGAAAAGGATCTCGAGGTTTTGGAGAAGGAAACTTTAAAGCATTATTCGAATCTATCGAAAGAGAACAAGAACGCAGAGGGAATTTGTAAGATCTTATTATGAACCGATAAAGGGGAGAATCATATGAAATTAGATGATAGAATAGATAATTTTAATCAAAATACTAGTCTATATCCCTTTTTGAATCAGTTAATCGATTATGCAGGGATTTTCCCACCAACAAGTCTTACTCTAGATGAAGCAATTCGTAACTATGCTTCCTATCAGTTAGACAAGGATTCATGGATGCTTGGACCATTTATCGTCCAGGCATCCCGTTTAGATGAACTGGATCCATATATTACTTTGTTTTCAAACGAACGGCCTTTAACGATTTCGGCAGTGGGAACGAAAACTAGTAATCCAACAGAATATCATAAAAGTTTGCTTGATGATTTGAAAAAAATTGATTTATTTCGGGAGCGCCATGGTCAGGTTGTACAAATAACTACTTTAGAAATGCCATTACTTCCTAATATACCAGACTTAAATCTATTAAATACAATCTCTAAAGAAACAGTGAAACTTGGATTACAAACTTACTGTGAGGTTCCTGCACCTTTAAATGCTGAGTGGGAAAAAACATTACATAAATCTTTAGATGTTATTGCTGCCCATAATAGCGAAAGTTCAGTGACTTTAGGATTTAAACTCCGTACTGGCGGCGTAACAGCTGATGCTTTTCTAAATCCGAGACAGGTAGCATTGGCAATAAAAGGATGCTGTGACCGGAATCTTGCAATGAAATTCACGGCTGGATTACATCATCCAATTCGAATGTATCGAGAAGAGATTGGCGCAAAAATGCATGGGTTCATCAATGTATTTGTAGCAGGAATGTTGACCCATCTTCATCATCTTGATTTACCAACGATAGAGAAGATACTCGCTGATGAAGAGGTAAGCAACTTTACTTTTCATCCGAATGAAATTTCTTGGTGTGGTTTAAAAATGACCAGTAACGAAATAAAAAATCTTCGCGACTCAGTATTACGTTCATATGGATGTTGTAGTTTCGATGAACCACGCGAAGATATGAAAGCATTGGATATTTTGTAATATGAGGAGGATACAAATGACTCATTCGTTCATTGAAGTTAAAGCAGATTCCCATTTCCCAATTCAGAATCTTCCTTATGGAGTATTCCAACCTAAAAATGGAGGATCTCCTCGTGTTGGTGTAGCGATAGGAGATTTCGTCTTAGATCTTTCGGTTATAGAAGATGCGGGACTTTTAAACATCCCAGAATTACAGGGAAAAGAAGTTTTTAAACAATCCACCCTTAATGCATTTATGACGACGAACCGGAAAGTATGGAGCACAGTTCGTACAAGCCTTCAAAAACTATTAAGTTCTGATGAACCAACTCTTCGGGACAATTCTGCCCTTCGCAATCAAGCATTTTATCAACAAAAGGATGTTGAAATGCTTTTGCCTGTAGCAATTGGTGATTACACAGATTTTTATGCTTCAAAAGAACATGCGATGAATGTAGGGGTCATGTTTCGGGGGAAAGAGAATGCATTAATGCCGAACTGGTTGAATCTACCGGTTGGATATCATGGACGTGCTAGCTCAATCGTATCAAGTGGTACAGATGTACGTCGACCACTTGGGCAAATGAAAACGCCAGAAAGTGATACTCCTGTATTTGGGCCTTCCCTCCGCTTTGATTTTGAATTAGAAATGGGATGGTTTATCGGCGCTGGTAACGATCTTGGAAAATCGATTCCGGTTGATGAAGCGGAGGATCATATCTTTGGTCTCGTGCTTGTAAATGATTGGAGTGCACGTGATATTCAAGCTTGGGAGTATCAACCACTAGGACCTTTCCTAGGCAAAAACTTTGCTACCTCGATCTCACCTTGGGTTGTACCACTAGAGGCGCTAGAGCCTTTCCGAGTAGATGGGCCTAAACCAGAAGTGGAGCAACTCCCATATTTACAACAATCCGGAAAAGGATCCTTTGATATTCAATTAGAAGTACATCTCCGTGGAGAAAGGATGGATTCACCGCAGCGTATTTGTCAAAGTAACTTCCGCCACCTCTACTGGAGTATGGCTCAGCAAATCGCTCATCATACGGTAGGTGGTTGTAATTTACGTACAGGGGACTTGCTAGCTTCGGGAACTATTAGTGGATCAACACCTGAATCACGAGGCAGCTTATTGGAATTAACATGGGGAGGATCTGAACCCATTCAAATGAATAATGGTGAACAGCGAAATTGGTTAGAAGATGGCGATGAATTGACCCTAACTGCATGGTGTCAAGGAGATGGCTATCGCATCGGATTTGGTGAAGTGACTGGATGTATTCTCCCCGCACTAGAATACTCTACAGTTCAGAAATAACCCTTTTTTCTACTAATCTATCATCCAGGAGGAATCGTTATGCCATTTTACAAAAAACTAGGAAACATTCCAAGAAAGAGACATACTGCTTTTCGAAAAGAAGACGAGTCTCTTTATCGTGAGCAAGTCATGGGTACAAAAGGGTTCTCTGGTATGCAATCCATTCTTTATCATCATGATGCTCCTACAGAAATTGTTAAATCTGAATTATATGCAGACTGTCATCTTGAATACGAGGAACAAAAAGATTTATGTCACCGTCATTTTCAAACAGATTTTGAATCCAATCTTGGCGATGCCGTTAGCGGGAGACAGTTCATTCTTGGTAACGATGACTTGCTAATCGGAGTAGCGAAAACAACTAAAAGTATGGACTATTACTACAGGAATAGCGACGGGGATGAACTACTTTTTGTTCACTATGGTACTGGGAAAGTAGAAAGCATGTTTGGAACTATTCACTATGAACCAGGGGACTATATTGTTATTCCGGTTGGAACTATTTATAGAGTAGTACCTAATATTAATGAAGAAACTAAGCTTCTAGTGATTGAAACGACCAGCTGGATTACAACACCGAAACGTTATCGAAATGAGCATGGCCAACTTCTTGAACATAGCCCATTCTGTGAAAGGGATATTTTTGGGCCGGAAAAACTTGAAACTTTTTCGGAAAAGGGAAGTTTTGAAGTAAGAACAAAATCAAGAGGATTCCTTCATTCTCATTTTCTAAGCCACCATCCAATGAATGTTGAAGGATGGGATGGATATTTATATCCATGGAAAATTAATATTAGAGATTTCGAGCCAATAACAGGCAGAATTCATATGCCACCACCAATTCATCAAATGTTTGAAGGACATAATTTTGTTATTTGTTCTTTTGTTCCTAGACTATATGACTATCATCCTGATGCGATCCCAGCACCTTACTATCATAGCAATGTGGATAGTGATGAAGTTCTCTATTATGTAGAGGGGAATTTTATGAGTCGAAAAGGAATAAATGAAGGTTCAATCACTCTACATCCTTCTGGTATTCCTCATGGTCCGCACCCTGGAACCATTGAAGCAAGTATAGGCAAAAAGGAAACATTGGAATTAGCGGTTATGATTGACACATTCAAACCTTTAAAAGTAGTAAATCAGACCAATATTTTGGAAGACTCCAATTATAAATATAGTTGGGCCCCGAAATAAGTTTCATTCTTTAATTCTGTTAGGCATGAATACTTTCCTTTTTGCCACCCAATAGAAATGGGTGATAAAAAGGAAAGCAAAAAAATAATCAATAGAGAATAGAAGTTGCAATGCAAATAAATTTGTTTTATTGCAAACGCTTGCCTTCGAAAGAAGACATTGTAGTCTTTAAGGTATCAGTCCTCATTACAGAAGATAAAGGAGAAGATGCATGAAAAAACCTTCATTTCTAGCCTCGATAGTGGTTGTGCTAAGTGTTATTACTTTATTAGCTATAAGTATTCTTTATTATGGTGTTGCACCTCATATTCCGATTGTCGCAGCAACGATTTTCGTTACCTGTTATGGCCTTATATTGGGTCATAAATGGAAAGATCTAGAGAATGCCATGGCAAAAGGGATTTTTTACGGAATCCCATCCATCTTAATTCTCTGTTTAATTGGAATGTTAATAGGGGTATGGGTTCTAAATGGAACAGTCCCAACAATTACTTATTATGGTTTACACATCTTATCTCCTGAATTTTTCTTAATGTCAACATTATTGATCTGTTCAATTGTCTCAGTTTTCTGTGGAAGTTCATGGAGTGCTATTGGTACTATCGGGGTTTCTTTAATGGGAATTGCGTACGCTTTAGACATTTCTCCAGCAATGACAGCTGGTGCCATTGTCTCTGGAGCTATTTTTGGAGATAAAATCTCTCCACTTTCAGATACTACTAATCTTTCATCAGCAACAGCAAAGGTAAATATTTTTGAACATATTAAACATATGCTATGGACAACAATTCCGAGTTATATCATTACATTGGTTGCATTTACTGCAATTGGATTATTTCTGGATAAGGGCAGTGTAGATAGTAAACAAATCGAAACAATTACTAATGTTCTAAATGACGAATTCATGATTACACCCATCACACTACTTTCGCCACTGTTAATCATTATTCTGGCTGTAAAACGTGTGAGTCCTATTCCAGCACTTGTGATCGGTTTAATCGTAGCGGTTTTAACCACTTTCTATACTGTTCCAAATATCGCGATTGAGACCATTATAGGAACAGCACATAATGGTTATGTTGCAGAAACAGGTGTAGAAGCGATTGATAGTTTACTTTCTCTTGGTGGGTTAAGCAGTATGTTATTTGGGGTTTCACTCATTTTAATATCACTTGCCTTTGGAGGAATCATCCAAAAAATTGGGCTTCCCGAGTCCATTATTGGGGGAATTCAAAAAATGTTGAAAAGCAGGGGAAATGTTATCACAGCAACCGTTTTCTCTTGCCTTGGCATTAACCTAACTGTCGGTGAACAGTATCTATCCATCATTTTACCTGGGCAGTTATTTGAATCAGCTTATAAAAAGGTAAAACTCCATCCAAAAAATTTATCTAGAACGTTGGAAGATGCAGGGACAATCATCCATCCAATGGTCCCATGGGGAGTAACAGGTGCCTTTATTATGTCCACCTTAAATATAGGCATGGAATATGTTCCTTATGTCTTTATTAGTATGATTACGCCGGTTGTTGCGATTATCTATGGCTATACCGGAATTGGTTTGGCACCTTTGCAAGAAGAGGAAATAGAACCAATTGAAAATACGATTGAAGTAACAAGAAATGTAATGGAAGGTTAATAACTTACCAACTTACTAGGAGGAAATTAAAATGACATTAACATTACCAACTGAAAATATAACTATGCAATCAACAGGTTCATTCGACATGTTTACTAAAATTCAAGGCCATGAACAAGTAGTATTCTGTAATGATCCGGTGACAGGATTGAAAGCCATTATTGCGATTCATGATACTACCCTTGGACCAGCATTAGGCGGTACGAGAATGAGACCTTATCACACATTTGAAGAAGCTTTAGAAGATGCTTTACGCTTATCAAAAGGGATGACATACAAAAATGCTGCGGCTGATAATGATTTCGGTGGAGGTAAGGGTGTTATTATTGGGGATCCACTGAAGGACAAAACTCCAGAATTATTCCGTGCATATGGACAATTTATTGATTCCTTACATGGTCGATTTTATACAGGAACGGACATGGGGACCGTCCTAGACGATTTCGTTCATGCACACAAAGAAACAAACTGTATTGCCGGTTTACCAGAAGAGTACGGTGGTGGTGGTGAAACATCAATTCCAACAGCTCTTGGAATTTTATACAGTATTCAGGCAGTTTCCAATACATTATGGGGCCACGAAAATTTAACTGGAAAAAGATTTGCCATTCAAGGATTAGGTAAAGTTGGTTTTAAAGTAGCGGAACATTTACTAGAACATGGGGCTGATTTATATGTTACAGATGTTTCCGACGAAGCAGTACAAACATTAGTAGAAAAAGCAAAACAAATGGGCGGAAAAGCAATCGCTGTCAAGGGTAATGAAATTTATGGAACGGATGCGGATATATTTGTTCCATGTGCCATTGGGGGCATTATCAATGATCAAACCATTGATCAACTAAAAGTACAAGGAATTGCGGGTGCGGCAAATAACCAACTTCTTCACGAAAGCCATGCTAAAGTTTTAAAAGAAAGAGGAATTCTCTATGCACCTGATTATATTGTAAATAGCGGCGGTGTTATCCAAGTAGCGGATGAATTATATGGACCGAATAAGAGTCGAGTATTAAGTAAAACGAAAAATATTTATCGTTCCGTTCTTGAGGTTCTACAACAATCAGAAAACGAAAATATTACAACTGTAGAAGCAGCAAACTTGATGTGCGAAAACAGACTGAATGTAAGAAAGACAAGAGATAGCTTCTTCTCTCCAAATAAACGTCCAAAGTGGCAAATCCGTCATTAATCAAATCCATTGTCAATGGGGATATAAAGTGAAACTTCCATCAGTAGGGATCTTACTGCCCTAAGTGTGGGATAAAAATTCTAAGAAGAGTAGTGATTGCTACTCTTCTTTTGTGCGTTTGGTTGCTTATCGGACTAACGGGTGGACACACTACTTGATGGCGTAAGTGATAGTGGACAGGGCAGTGCATGTCTATGAGGAATCGTGCGGAGGGCTGACAGCAAATCTCGGAAAGACTCTACATCATTAGCTGTTCCTTGAGGAGCTTTACCTAAATTATATCGTGTCATAAAATGTATCATATTATTGTAGAGATACAACCTGGTGATATGACAGAATTAGAATTAATTTCTCATAGCGGCGAAGAATGTGGGTACGTATTACAGGGGCTAAAAAACAGCTTCTTTAAATATAGTTAAACTTGCTCAATTTTATTTTTCATTGAGCAAGTTTTTTTGAATTATAGACATTGAACTGTTGGTAAGCTTATCGTAAAATATAAATAGGATCATTTGTTCGTATAGAAGGAGGTGAAAATAGTGAGTTTGGTATTTAATCGTAAGATTGAAATGTTTTTTAAAAAAGAAGATGAACATTCATTGGACGGCCAAAGCAAAATCTGCAATTGGTTGTATAATCAACTCGTACAAGCTGCGAGAGACGATTATGAAAAAGGGTCTCCTTTAGAGCTATTAAGAGGTAGAAATTTACGTGATTATGCAACTAATATGAAAGAAAGTCATCCGTTCCTTCGGACGGTTCATTCGTCTCCGTTAAAGAATACGGCTTTACGTTTAAAAGACGCATATGACCGTTTTTT